>CABSZR010000007.1 GCA_902482185.1 uncultured Collinsella sp.
CCACGCCCGAGACCTACGCCGAGATCATCTGTGACGGCAAGCACGTTAACCCTGCTGCCATCAAGGCGCTGCTGCAGGCCAAGGGCTGGCAGCACACGGTGCTGATCACCGACTGCCTGGGTTGCGGCGGCATGCCCGAGGGCAAGTACACCAGCGGCGGCATGGACGTCATTATGAAGGACAACCTTTGCTGGCTCGCCGATGGCTCTGCTATCGCCGGCTCGGTGCTCACGCTCGCACAGGGCGTCAAGAACATCGTCGACTGGGGCCTTGCGAGCGCCGATATCGCCATTCGCATGGCGACTGAGGTGCCTGCGCGTTCTGCTCACGTCGGGGATAAATGTGGCAGCATTATGCCTGGCCGCGACGCCGACTTTGTCGTGTTCAATCCCGACCTTACCCTGGTCGAGACGTATGTGGGTGGCAACAGCGTCGGTAACGCGTTTACCGAGTAGCCGCCAAAGAAACGATCTGAGAGGGGATTTAGATGATTTACGGTGCATTGGGCGATATCGAGGAGTACCGCGGAATGCTCAAGGGCCTCGACGTGCTGATCGACTGGCTCGAGGAGAACGACCCGGCGGAGCTCGAGGTCGGCAGCCATCCGATTCTGGGTGACAAGGTCTTTGCGAACGTCATGGCTCCCACGACGCGTCCCGAGGCCGAGGCTCACTACGAGACGCATCAGCGCTATCACGACCTGCAGATCGACGTCGAGGGTCGCGAGGCCTTTAAGGTTGCCACGGGCAGCCTGACGCTGGTCCAGGAGTTTGACGAGAAGGACGACTACGATCTGGTCGATTCCGACGCTTCGATCGCCGGCGATCTTGCTGACGACAAGTTCGCGCTGTTCGTTGCCGGCGAGCCTCACATGCCCACGCTCGAGTTCTCGGGCGATGGCGCGCAGCCGGTCAAGAAGATCTGCTTTAAGCTGCTTGCAGACGCTTACTGGGAGGAGTAGCGAACTGCTCGGCTGAGTTGTTCGCCTGATGGCGTGATTCCCCTAGGGAAATCACGCTACGACCCCGCCAAGCGTGTTTTCCCTAGGGGAATCACGTTTGGCGGGGTTTTATGTTTATGAATAGGGGAACTGAAGCCGTGACGATGCTTGGGTTGGCGCACGCGCACTCAAATCGGCAACAACAAAGTAGATAAGCATTTGAAGAAATGCGATTGAAGCATAATGTAACTAGTATGAAATAGTGGATAGCTGGTACATACCACCTTTCAAATATAGAATCGCTAGAAATCTATAGTAAAAAAGTAATTTACCAGCGGGTTTATATTATGTTCATTAAAGCCGTTCATCGTCATTTGGCTACCGTTTACGGACCACTTCAGATTCTGACTACATAATTGCGTCAATGCGTCCATAATAGGCAAGGCGTTTAGCTGAGGGCCGGGGAACCGGCATCCGCGTCGTAGAGCACGAAGATCGGGAGTAGCATGCATTCGTTTAAGATCACCAATCAATTCCTACTCGATGATGAGCCGTTCACCATCTTGTCGGGGGCGATTCACTATATGCGTGTTCATCCGAGCGACTGGCATCACTCGCTCTATAACCTTAAGGCTCTTGGGTTTAATACGGTCGAAACGTATGTACCGTGGAATCTTCATGAGCCAAAGCCTGGTGTCTTTGATTTTTCTGGTTCAATTGATTTGGCGGCATTTCTTGATGAGGCGGCGTCGCTCGGTCTGTATGCAATTGTTCGGCCTTCTCCGTTTATTTGCGCAGAATGGGAATTTGGCGGCATGCCAGCATGGCTGCTGCGCCAACATGATATGAGACCGCGTAGCAGCGACCCCAAGTTTCTTGCTCACGTTGCGCATTACTACGACCATCTCATGCCGATACTCGTCCCGCGTCAGATTGACAAGGGCGGAAACATCATCATGATGCAGGTTGAAAACGAGTATGGATCATATTGCGAGGATAAGGACTATCTTCGTGCGATTCGTCGCCTTATGGTCGAGCGTGGGGTTTCCGTGCCCCTTTGTACTTCCGATGGTCCGTGGCGTGGGTGTCTTCGTGCCGGTACGCTCATTGACGATGATGTGTTGTGCACCGGCAACTTTGGTTCTCATGCAAAGGAGAACTTTGAGGCTCTTTCTGCTTTTCACAAGGAACATGGAAAACAATGGCCTCTTATGTGCATGGAATTGTGGGACGGCTGGTTCAATCGCTATGGGGAGAACGTCATCAGACGCGATCCCGAAGATCTTGCCTCTTGCGTTCGCGAGGTGCTCGAGCTTGGAGGATCTTTAAACCTCTACATGTTTCATGGAGGCACCAACTTTGGATTTATGAACGGATGTTCTGCACGCCATACGCATGACCTGCACCAGGTGACATCATATGACTACGATGCTCCATTGGACGAACAGGGCAACCCGACCGAGAAATACTTCGCAATTCAAAGGACAGTTCACGAGCTGTATCCCGATATCGCGCAAAGCAAGCCGTTAACAAAAAAGACGTTTTCCATGCCCGATATTTCGGTGAGTGAGCGCGTAAGTCTCTTTAATGTGCTCGATATTCTTTCGGAGCCGATTGAAGCTCAATATCCTATGCCCATGGAAGAGATGGGTCAGTCGTATGGATATACGTTATATACCACGACTGTCGAGCGTGACCGTGCAGATGAAGAGCGTATTCGGGTTATTGACGCCCGCGACCGTGCACAGGTGTTTGTGAACGGTGACAAAGTGGCGACGCAGTATCAGGAGCACATTGGGGAAGATATTCACTGCGTTCTTCCCTGTGAACAAAACCGCCTGGATGTTCTGACCGAGGATATGGGTCGCGTCAATTATGGTCACAAATTGCTCGCTGATACGCAGCATAAGGGCATTAGGACAGGAGTTTGCGTTGATCTTCACTTTGTTACCGGTTGGGAGATGCGTTGTCTGCCACTCGATAACATCGATAATCTTGATTATTCCGCCGGCTGGGTAGAGGGGCAACCTTCCTTTTACCGCGCAAAGTTTGATATATCTGAGCCGGCTGATACCTTTATCGACACTACGGGTTTTGGAAAGGGTGTGGCATTCGTAAACGGAACGAATGTCGGACGTTTTTGGGATAAGGGTCCCATCATGACGCTCTATGTTCCGCACGGTTTATTGCACCCTGGTACCAATGAGCTCGTTATGTTCGAAACAGAGGGCGTGTATGATGCGAAAATCTCCCTTCGCTCTGAGCCCGTTATCCGTACACTTGAACAAGAAGGAGTTGAGTAGAAATGATTGTAGGCGCACGAGTCGACTTTCGCTTGATTCACGGACAGGTGGCAAACCTCTGGTCTAACGCCCGTCAGGTAAGCCGCTTCATGGTAGTTGACGACGAGGTATCGCAAGATGCTACCCAAAAGCAGGTTCTTCGCATGGCTTGCCCGGCAACTGTGAAGTTGTCCGTGCTTCCTGTCGACAAGGCCGCTGCCAACATCACTGCTGGCAAATATGATGCGCAACGTCTCTTTATTGTTGCGAAAAAGCCTGAGGTCTACGTTCGACTTTTGGAGCAAGGTGTTAAGCTTGAGCAGCTCATCGTCGGTAATATGACGACAATGGAGCCGGTCAAGAAGCTGTCTCGCAACATTAGTTGCGACCAGGGGGACCTTGACGCATTTGCCAAACTCAAGGCCGATAATCTTCCTATTGTCATTCAGCTGACGCCGCAGGATAACCCAGAGGCTCTCACGCTCTAGTCGAATTAACGCTAGGCCGTGAAAGGGGATGCACGGTTTATATAAGCGTATTGGTATTGTAGAAACTGTTACACCTTAAATAAGGAGTTTACCATGATTGCTTGGTGGCAGATTCTTCTGTTAACCCTGTATGCGGGTTATCAGATTATGGATGAGCTGAACTGGTACACCTGTGCCGGCTCAGCCGTCTTCTCCGGTATGATTACCGGTTTGATTATGGGCGACCTGCAGACTGGCCTGTTTATCGGCGGCAGCATGCAGCTCACCGTCCTGGGCGTTGGTACCTTTGGCGGCGCCTCTCGTATCGATGCCAACTCCGGCACTCTGGTCGCCACTGCCTTTGCCGTGGGTGCGGGCATGAATCCCGAGACGGCTCTTGCCGCCATCGGCGTACCTGTCGCTGCCATTCTCGTTTACACCGATATCGCCGGCCGTTTCGCCAACACGTTCTTCGGTCACATGTGCGATGCCGATATCGAGAAGATGAACTGGGGCGCCTACAACGTACACTACTTGCTCGGTGCCGTTTCCTGGATGTTGTCCCGCATGATTCCGGTCTTCCTGGCTCTCGCATTTGGCCAGGGCGTGGTCGAGGGCATCACCACCGCCCTTAACGGCGACTGGAAGTGGCTGGGTGACGGTCTGTCTGTTGCTGGCGGTGCCTTGCCCGCCGTTGGCTTCGCCATCCTGCTCCGTTACCTGCCGGTCAAAAAGCACGTCGCCTACCTGCTGCTCGGCTTTGTAGTCGCCGCCCTGTTTGGTACGGCCTTCACGAGCATCATGAACCTTAACGCCAACATCGTCGCTGTGAACGGTGCGCTTGGTAAGGGCGCCGTGGATATGGTCGGTATGTTCAATAACATGTCGATGCTGGCGATCGCTATTATTGGCTTTGCTCTGTCTTTGCTGTACTACAAGAACAACCAGCGTCCCGTCGCTGCTGCTGGCGCTGCGGAGGGAGACGACGACGATGAGCTCTAATGAGAAACTCGCCAATGGCACCACTGGCTACAAGATTACCAAGGACGACCTTGCGCAGATCAACCGTCGTAACCTGTTTGGTTTCCAGGATGGTTGGAACTACGAGCGCATGCAGCACTCTGGTTATCTCTGGATTATCCTGCCCACGCTGCGCAAGCTGTACGGTGACGGCACGCCGGAGCTAAAGGAAGCCTGCCGCGCCCAGTGCGCACCGTTCTTCAACACCTCAAACTTCCTCAACACGATCATCACCGGTATCGATTTGGCGATCGAGGAAGAGGAGGGCATTGAGGGCCTCGAGGCTGTTGCCGGTCTCAAGACTGGTCTCATGGGACCGCTGGCTTCCATCGGCGATTCCATCTTCGGTTCGCTGCTCCCGACCATTTTCGGCGCTCTGGCTGCCAATATGGCCATGAACGGCAACCCCTTGGGTATCTTCATCTGGGTCGCCGTGAACATCCTTGTTGACTGGTTCCGCTGCAAGCAGACCCACATGGCCTATGAGCAGGGTATGAAGCTCGTCACCACCATGAGCGATCGCCTGAATGCGTTGACCGACGCGGCCTCCGTAATGGGTGTCTTTATGGTCGGTGCTCTGGTCGCAACCAATGTCGGTATCGTTATTGCGGCGAAGCCTGTTATCGGCGGCGTTACCGTTGACTTGCAGAACATCTGCAATATGATTTGCCCCAAGCTGGTTCCTGCCGCACTCGTCGGCTTCGTATACTGGCTCCTCGGTAAGAAGGGCATGACCTCGACGAAGGCCATCTTTATCGTCTTGGTTCTGTCCATTGCCTTGGGTGCATTCGGTATCATTTGCAAGGGCTAAATACCCCATATTGTCACGGCATTTGAGCCTCAATTGAGACGTGGCGCACACCTCCAAGGCGACTTTATCGCCATATCCCCTGGAGTGTGCGCCTCTTTTGTTTTGTCGGACACCGCTGTTCATAGGCGGTTATGCAGTCATCGTGTTCGATTAATTCCTTAAGGCTGCCTTGAAGGGAATATAGTGCAATGCCATTTTGGATCGTCCTGTTTATTTGTGTTGTCGTGGCTTATTTCGCTGTGACCGAAGGAGCGAAAAAATACTTCGATATGAAATTGCAGGTATTGTTTAACTTGGGCTTATACCAAGATTGCATAGACCTGCTCGATCGCAAACTTGCGCGCATAGTAATGTCTACGTATAAGCAGTATTACCTGCGTTTCACGATCTATGAAGCTGCTGATATGGACGCATATGCAGATCGAATGCTTGACCACTTGCTGGAGATGCCGTGCAGCGACAAACAACGTCGACAGCTTGCGGTTCGCGCCTTTAATTTCTATATCAAGACGGGTGACCGGA
The DNA here is from genome assembly GCA_902482185.1 of uncultured Collinsella sp. GTDB lineage: Bacteria > Actinomycetota > Coriobacteriia > Coriobacteriales > Coriobacteriaceae > Collinsella. The sequence continues at coordinate 6,043 of CABSZR010000007.1, forward strand.
AGCGGGCGGCGTCCATGTTGGAAGAGATGCGCCCCATCGTGTCGAAGGGCATTTTGGCGGACAGTCAATTAACCTACGACATAGTCTTTTGCCGTCGGCATGATAAGATCGATGAGATGGAAGCTATGCTGGATACGAGCGACCTTGGGTTACGCGGAAAGCTCTATCTGCTGCTTTCATATCAATATGAGAGCAGCGGGAACAAGGGCGAAGCACTTAGATATCGCAACCTTGAAAAGCAGCTTAGAGACGCTCACAGACCTCCCACGATAAAACAAAATACTCACTAAACTTTAATGATGCAGTGGTCGTAAGAGCCCTTTTGTGGGGTTCTTTGGCTAGAGAAAGCGAACGGTAGAAAGGTAGATAGAATGATTGGATTTGTACTAACTGGTCACGGTCAGTTTGCACCTGGTTTGAAAAGCGCTGTGGATATGGTCGCCGGCGAACAACCTAATTTTGAGGTAGTTCCTTTTGCGGGCTCGGAGGCGGTTACTTTTGGTGATGATTTGCGAACCTGCATTGCCAAGATGCGTCAAGCTTGTGATGGCGTATTGGTGTTTGTTGATTTGCTTGGCGGTACTCCGTTCAATCAAGCTATCCCAATGACGACTGAGCTCGATAACGTGACCGTTGTCACCGGAACAAATCTACCTATGCTGGTGGAGCTCGTTATGACGCGTGCGTTTGGAGACCCAACGCTTGATGAACTTGCCGAACGCGCACGGGTCGTTGGTCGTGAGGGAGTCGATCTCAAGAAACTCGAGAGTGCTGACATTGATGAAGACGATGAGATGTAGTGTCGCTATTAGCCCATTTATGGGACATGTTGGTGCGTTACCTGAAGGCTGAAGTATTGGTCAATTGCTCATTACGTGGAGAATATCATGACGTGCACGAGGCACAGACAACCGCTATATGACCAGCTCGTAGATATTCTGATCGAAAAAATTGATCATGAATATCAGCCAGGTGATTTGATTCCGTCCGAACGTGAGCTTGCCGAACGTTTCGGGCTTTCGCGGTCGACTGTCCGGCTTGCAATTCAGGAACTTGAGCATCTTGGTCGGATTGTGCGAAAACAAGGTCGCGGTACGTTTGTTGCCGATCGACTAGCTCAAGCAACAAATCTTACCCAATCGTACAGTTTTACTGAACAGATGAAAGCGATGGGCCGGCTGCCAGAAACAACCATCTTAGAGTTCTGTGAAATGGAAGCAGATAAAACGCTCTCGATGCAGATGGGGATTCATTTGGGTGAAAAGGTATTAAAACTCAAACGTTTACGAATGGCAGATGGTATACCTATGATGGTTGAGCGTAGCTATCTTCCAGCAAGGCTCTTTATTTCACTCAAGCGTCCTCTACTCGAACAAAAGCCCCTTTACGATGTTATTGAGCAGGATTATCAGCAGAAAATTCGAGTAGCTGATGAGGAGTTCTCTGCGGGTATAGCACGTCCATGTGACGCTCGGCTTCTAGGTATTGGTGAGGGTGCGCCAGTTCTGGACATAGTCCGAACTACTCACAACACCCAAAATGATGTTGTCGAGTTCACGCTTTCGGTGGCTCGTGCGGACAAGTTTAAGTACAGGATTTCTCATTATCGAGATACTCTGTGATCGGATACGAGTGTTAACGAAAGAAAAACAGCCTATGACTACTACCCGATTTAACTTTTCAGATTAAGTCTTTATATATCAGACAATTTAGTAAAGAAAGAGGTATTAGAAATGTTCGAGAAGAGTGTCGAGGAGCTCACCAAGCTCGGCGCCCAGATCACCACGGCCGAGATTGCTCAGCAGCCCGAGCTTTGGCGTGATACGCTCAACATCTATCGCGAGAACAAGGAGGCCATCGAGGCCTTCCTGGCCGAGGCTCGCGCCATGGGCGAGGGTCGTCTGTCCGTTGTCTTCACCGGTGCCGGTACGTCCGACTACGTTGGCGATACCTGCGCCCCGTACCTGCGTCACGCTGGCAACACTGATCTCTACGACTTTAAGCCCATCGCCACGACCGACATCGTGAGCGCCCCGCGCGACTTCCTGCGCGCCGAGGATCCCACGCTCGTGGTTTCCTTTGCCCGCTCTGGCAACAGCCCCGAGAGCCTTGCCGCCGTTGCTGTTGCCAAGGAGCTCGTCCACAACGTCAAGTTCCTCAACATCACCTGCGCTCCCGAGGGCAAGCTCGCCGTCGAGTCTGCCGATGATCCCAACGCGCTGACGCTGCTCATTCCGCGCGCCAACGACAAGGGCTTCGCCATGACCGGTTCTTATTCCTGCATGACCCTGCTCTCCACCCTTATTTTCGACACTGCCTCTGACGAGCAGAAGGCCGAGTGGGTCGAGACCATCGCCAAGATGGGCGAGGAGGTCATCTCCCGTGAGCCCGAGATCGCCGATTACCTGGCTGGCGACTTCAACCGCGTGACCTACTTGGGTTCTGGCTCCTTCGGTGGCCTTGCCCAGGAGAGCCAGCTCAAGATCCTCGAGCTGGCTCACGGTCTGGTCGCTACTTCCTACGACACCTCCATGGGCTATCGTCATGGACCTAAGTCCTTCGTCGACGATAAGACGCTCGTCTTCGTGTTCGTCAACAACGACGCCTACACCCGTCAGTACGACATCGACATCCTCAACGAGATCGGTGGCGACGAAATCGCTCAGCACACCATCGCCGTTCAGCAGGAAGGTGCCACCGTCTATGAGGGTGAGTCCTTCACCTTTAAGGGCTACGAGGCGCTTCCCGAGGGCTACCTTGCTCTGCCGTTCGTGATGTTTGCCCAGGCTATCAGCCTGCTCAACTCCGTGCGCGTGGGCAACACGCCCGATACGCCGAGCCCCACCGGCACGGTCAACCGCGTGGTCAAGGGCGTGACGATTCACCCCTTCACCGCTTAATCGCGTCCCTCTGTAAGGGCGCCCGTCCGCTCATAACGGCGGGCGGGCGCTTTTTGTTTTACGTGAGCTGGGTATAAGCATCACCACAGTCAACTGCTTTAGAAGCAAGGAGTGCATATGAGCACGTACGCAATTAAGGCTGACAAGTTCTTCTTGCCGGCAGGCCCGCAACTGGGCGGCTATCTTATGGTCGAGGATGGCGTCTTTGGCGCCTGGCAGGCCGACGAGCCCTCTTGCGAGATTAAGGACTACACGGGATCGTGGATCGCACCGGGTATGGTCGATACTCACATCCATGGCTTCTACAACCACTCAACTACCGATAACGATCCCGAGGGCATCGATATCAGCTCGACCGAGCTCGCCCGTCGCGGTACCACCAGCTGGCTGCCCACGACGTTCACCGATGGCGTCGAGCAGATCAAGGACGCCTGCGCCGCCATCGCTCAGGCGGACGAGGGTCGCGGCCCCGACTTCTGCGGTGCTCGCATTCAGGGCATCTACCTGGAGGGCCCCTTCTTTACCATGAAGCACGTGGGCGCGCAGAACCCCGCTTATCTTATCGATCCCTCCGAGGAGATCTTTGATCAGTGGCAGGAGGCTGCGGGTGGTCGCATCGTCAAGAGCGCCATGGCGGCCGAGCGCGACGGTGCCGCTGCTTATGCGGCTGCTCTGAACGCCAAGGGTGTGGTGACCAGCATCGGTCACTCCGACGCCACCTACGATGAGTGCATCGCTGCCATCAACGCCGGTGCCAGCTGCTTTACGCATACCTATAACGGCCAGCGCGGGCTGCATCACCGTGAGCCCGGTGTCGTGGGCGCTGCCATGTCCACGCCCGAGACCTACGCCGAGATCATCTGTGACGGCAAGCACGTTAACCCTGCCGCCATCAAGGCGCTGCTGCAGGCAAAGGGCTGGCAACACACGGTGCTCATCACTGACTGCCTGGGCTGCGGCGGCATGCCCGAGGGCAGCTACACCAGTGGTGGCATGGACGTCATCATGAAGGACAACCTGTGCTGGCTCGCCGACGGCAAGAGCATTGCCGGCTCGGTGCTCACGCTTGCCCAGGGCGTCAAGAACATCGTCGACTGGGGCATCGCCAGCGCCGATATCGCCATTCGCATGGCAACCGAGGTGCCGGCTCGCTCTGCGCACATCGAGGATAAGTGCGGCAGCATCATGCCGGGTCGCGACGCCGACTTTGTCGTGTTCGACCATGAGCTTACCCTCGTCGAGACGTATGTTGGCGGCCAGAGCGTCGGCAACGCCTTTACCGAGTAACGATAGAAAAAGACGGCGGGCCCGAATCTGCTCGGACCCGCCGTATGGGTTAAACGCTCAAAAGCACCTTCACAGTTACAGCTTGTTAGCGATCTTCTTTGCCGTGCGCTTGACGCCGGCCACCAGGCCTCCTGCAGGATGCTCCTTCTCGTATGCTAGGCGCTTCTCGCGCTTGGCGTACTCTTCGACGATGATGTCGCCGTACTCGTCTTCGATCTTGTCGAAGAAGTCGACGGCGCCCTTAATTTCTTCAGCGGTCGGGTGTCCCTTTTGGACACCGCCGGTGAGTTTGAACGGCCCCCACGTATCAAAGCCGGGGCAGCCGTAGACCTCCATAAAGATGGCCTGCCTCATGCGGCAGATACCATCGATATCCTTGCCGTACCACTTGTTTTTGCCACCGTAGGTCATAAGGCCAAACACCTTGTTCTGCGGCTGCAGCACGTTCGTGAGCACGCGTGCCATGTCCTTGTCGATCTCGGAGTAATAGATGCCCGTGGCGACGCCAATCAGATGGTATTCGTGCAGGTCGGGGTACTCGTTTTTGCCAAGCGCCTTGACGTCGAGGGTATCGATTTCGGGGTGCGCCTCGACGATGGCGTCCACGAGCTTTTTCGTATTGCCGTGGTGGCGCGAGGCATAGAGGATGATGGTTCGCATAAGAAGGCCTTTCAGCTGTAATTGCATCAATGTCTGTATGGTGCCCCGTTGCATGCCTGGGATACCGGATGCATCGGTGAACGTGCGGGTTTGTCCTTTGGTCAGGGCCGAGACAGGTACTTGCGAGCAAAAGCAGTTGTTCGAAAGGATGGGCAATGAAATACGCTCTCTCCAACGATTCGATTTCTATTAAGGTGTCCACGGCTGGTGGTTCGTTTACCTCGATTGAGGCTGGAGGTCGCGAGTACTTGTGGCAGGGCGATCCCGCCGTGTGGTCCGGCCAAGCACCGATTTGCTTCCCGATTTGCGGAGGCTTGCGCGACAACAGCGCCATGACGTTTGCCGGGCATCATGTAAAGCTCGCTCGCCACGGGTTTGCGCGCAAACAGGAGTGGAAGCTGCTGAGCCAAGGCGAAAACGAGCTGGTGATGTGCCTGGCTTCGGAGAATAACGCCGCGCTGCTGAGCGATTATCCGTATCCGTTTAAGCTTGTCGCTCGCTATACGCTCGAGGACGCTGCCGTGCGCGTTTCCTACGAGGTCACCAACGAGGGCACCGAGGACATGCCGTTCTTTATCGGCGGTCATCCCGGCTTTAGGTGTCCGCTCGATGAGGGAGAGTCCTATACGGACTACGAGCTGCGCTTTGAGAAGGATGAGGCTGCGGAGCTCTGCACCGCCGTTCCTTCGACTGGCTTGATTGATGTGGACAGGCGCTCCAAGAACCCCATGGTTGGAAAGACGCTGCCTCTGTCACATGAGCTCTTCGATTTTGCGGAGACCATCTTTGACGTGCTCGAGAGCCGTCAGGTCACGCTTTCCAAAAAGGGCGAGGACAAGGGCGTCCGCCTGAGCTTTGAGGGCTTCCCATATCTCATTGTGTGGAGCAAGCCCGAGGGCGATTTTGTGGCAGTTGAACCCTGGGGCGGCCTTTCGACCTGCTCCGATGAGGACGACGTGCTTGAGCACAAGCGCGGCTGCCTTATCGCCAAGCCCAAGGAGACCGTCGTTCGCTCGTTCACGATTGAGATTCTGTAATTCCGTTTTGTCGACTCGTATCGCGAGGCATAAGGAGCCTGCGAGATAAGGAGCTAAAAATGATCCTCACCGTTACGATGAACCCGTCTGTCGATACGCGCTATCAGCTCGATGAACTCGTCATCGACGACGTCAACCGCGTGACACCCGAAAAGACCGCCGGCGGCAAGGGCCTTAACGTTGCCCGCGTCCTGGGCCAGCTGGGCGACGACGTTGTGGCAACCGGCCTGCTTGGTGGTCATATGGGCGCCTATATGGAAGAGCTCATGGACGCCAACGGTATTAACAACGACTTTGTGCCCATCAAGGGCGAGACCCGCATCTGCCTCAATATCCTTCATGCCGGCAACCAGACCGAGCTGCTCGAGAGCGGCCCGACGATTGCCCCCGAGGAGCTCGATGCCTTTACTGCAAAGTTCGCCGAGCTTGCAGGCAAGGCCGACGTCGTCACCATTTCGGGTTCGCTGCCCCGCGGTGTCGAGGCAGACTACTACGCCAAGATCACGGGTATTGCCGAGAACGCCGGCGCCAAGGTGCTGCTCGATACCTCGGGTGCTTCGCTCGAGGCCGCTCTTAAGTCCGAAATTAAGCCCGAGCTGGTCAAGCCTAACCTGACCGAGATTAACGGCCTTCTGGGCACGAGCTTTACCACCGACGATGTGGACGAGCTCCGCACCGCACTCGCCTCTGACGCCCGCTTCTCCGATATCCCTTGGGTCGTCGTGTCCATGGGTGCCGCCGGTTCCGTGGGCTTCCACAATGGCCGTGCGTTCCGCGCAAAGACGCCCGATATCCCTGCCGTTAACGCCACGGGCTCTGGTGACTCCACCATCGCAGGCTTCGCACATGCCATCGCTGCTGGCGCAGACGACGAAACCGTGCTGCGTACCGCCAACACCTGCGGCAAGCTCAACGCCATGGATCCCATGACTGGCCATCTGGTCATGGACCGTTGGGACGAGGTCTACAACGGCGTTGTCGTGACCGAGCTGTAAGAGCTTGGGCGACGGCCCCGGCATTGCTTGTTAGCTCATGTCGACGATAAGTGCAGTAGCATTATGCCGGGGCGCGACGCCGACTTTGTCGTGTTCAGTCCCGACCTTACCCTGGTCGAGACGTATGTGGGCGGCAACAGCTTTGGTAATGCGTTCGCCGAGTAAGCTGCTTGCCGACGCTTACTGGGAGGAGTAACGAGCTGCTCGGTTGAGCTGTTCGTCTGATGGCGTGATTCCCCTAGGGGAATCACGCTACGACCCCGCCAAGCGTGTTTCCCTAAGGGAAATCACGTTTGGCGGGGTTTTCTGTTTTTGAGTAGGAAGCGATCGACGTGGCGATGCGTGGATTGGCGCGCGCCCATAATCGACAACAAAAAAGCCGCCCGAGGGCGGCTATCTTGTGCAATGGAGCCAGCGACCGGGCTCGAACCGGTGACCCCCGCTTTACGAGTACGTGAATTCGGCATTTGACGAGATGAGGCCAATTTCACTAAATTAAAAGGAAGCGCAGGTAGAAATAGGTAATTAACAATTATTGAGCTAGCTATTAGAATCATATTTCCCACTATTTTCACACTTAGAGAGACTTGAAAGTGGGAAAAGTTTCGATTAGGCTTGCTGGCAAAGCTTTAAAGGCTTTGCCAGCAAGCCTAATCGAAAATCTAACGAGGGATATGATTGCAGGGATTGATAAAAAAGACCGCTCGCGGCACATCGGAATGCATCGATAAGAGCAAAGGCGTCTATCGGATTTATTTTTCCCTGGGAAAAGATCCGGAGACAGGACGGTACCGCCGTAGTCCGTCACGCAGGGTTCACTGCAGAAGCAAGAACCCGAAAAACTGGCCGAGTGAAGTCGCCAAGGCGCTGGAGGCCTATAGAGCTGAACTTGAGGGCGCTTCCAACCGTGGCAATGGTCCTCTGGGCCTATCAGATTATGCGGACAGGTTTCACGCGAACAGGGAGTCGACCATGGGATCACCTCTTGCTTATGAGCGTGAAGGTTTGGACATTCGTCACATACGCGAGCTGTTCGGCAATCCCGATCTCACTCGGCTTAAATCGGATGACGTTCGCACTGCTTATGCCAAGGCTAGAAAAGAAGGCCGATTCAGCGAAAGTGAAATTCGCCGCATCCACATCAAGCTCAAACAGGTAATGGAGGATGCCGTCGATAACGACCTCGTGGGCAAAAACCCTTGTAGGGGAGTGAAACTGCCCAAGCAGAATGTCGAGGCTCGTAAGGCGCTGAGCGCCGATGAGGCGGCAAGGCTTCTTGCGGTCCTTTTGGAGGAGAAGCCATCTTCCTTTATCACATGCACAATGCTTCTACTTCTCTGCGGTTTGAGGAAGGGGGAGGCCCTTGGTCTCTCATGGGAGGATTATGACCCCGACGCCAAGACTCTGAGGATAGTAAAGCAATATACGAACGACAGGACATTGAGGCCGCCTAAATCAAAGATGAGCAGGCGTAAGATTTCGGTTGGAAATGAACTTGCCGACTATCTGGACAGGTGGAAAGCCATTCAGCGGAGTGAGTTCGATTCCTTTGCAGTGGGGCAGACTGGAGAAACGCCCATTGTCCATTCCATTGGGATCGTTGACGCCGCCAACGGCAAACGGGCTCTTGTGACCCGGATGGATGGACATAACTATTCAAGGGCGTTTAGGCTGTTTGCGGCGAAAAACGGCTTCGGTACTTTTAAGGAGAGCAGGGAAGTCATTGGGAGTGACGGCGTCAAACGTACCCGCTATACGGGTTATAGCGGGCTGAAGCCTCATGAGCTTAGACATACGCAAGCGACTTTGCTCGTTGGTGCCAATGCGGACATTAAGACGATCCAGGCGCGTTTGGGCCATGCTAGCCCATCGACGACGCTGTCTATCTATAGCCACTTTATCGAGGCAAATGACCAGAAGGCAGCATCAGTGCTGGATGATCTGCTGAAGGGCTAAAAAGGGCTAAAAAGAGGCCCCAAAGGGGCCTCTTTTTTAAGCGACATTGTTTCGGTAGATCATTGCGCCATATGGCGGCTCCAGCTCCATAGACTGATAGTAGCTGGCATCTAGAAGGTTGAAATAACAAATGATGGGGGCGGCTAGGTGCTCGTCCATATTTAGGTAATGTCCCTCATCATCTGTGACCAGTTTGACCTCGTCGCGCATCACGTCGGTCATGCGGGGCCAGAGTTTGGTTGCGCGCTGCAATTTGTCCTTTTGACTGTACTCTCCGTTATGGAAGAAGGCAAAATGAGGCGCATCGTATTTTGCGCCGCCGCGAATTTCGATAATTCCGACCTGGCTGCAAGACTTCGCGCATTCCTCTGTTTCCAATAAAGTCCAAGAGGAGGGGAGGACAGCGTAATCGCCGCCGAGGAGATCGACCCGTCTCATTCCCTGGGGCCTCTCCTCTTTCTCGCAATATAAAGAGAAATGGTCGTGGAGCCTCTGGAATTGCTCTCGATAAAGTTCCAATTGACTAAAACTCATTTCTTCTGATCCGTCAACGGGAAGGGCCTTCATTTCATTGGTGATTTGCCGAGCTTCCCTGAGGCACGCCTCATCGAGGGCCCTGGCGACCCTCGGCTGCAACCCCGTGAGCAGGTTGCATAGATAGTCGATAGCCTCGCCGGTGCTTCTGACTGATTCGGGGTTCTTGAGGCGTAGCTCTTCGATTTTCTCCGGGGTCGTCGCCTGAACAGTTGTTCCGAACTTAATTTTCCGCATCTTACTTCCGGATAATGGTAAACGTCCCATAACCACTCCAATCATCGTTGTATATATATTAAATCAGTCAGACAATAAAGTCTATACAGTCAGAAAGTGAATTAGAAATTAGAACTGTAACTAGATATGATTGTGCAACAGACAGTGTTACAATATAAACAGTAAGCGCCTGACCAGCTTGTTTGAAAGGAGTTATTTTATTTTCGGTCATTGATTAAAAAGCCGCCCGCCCTTCCCTATCTAAGTTTGGCGACGAAGGGGGAGGGGCGAGCTAGCCTGAAAGGATTCTACCATGATTGTAGAGCCTGAACCGTACGCTGCCGTACAAGCATCAACTGCGGTTTCTTCTGATTCCAACTTGGGCCACGAGCGCCTTCTTGGCATCGCTGAAGTGTGCAAGATAACCGGCTTGAGTCCGGTTACGGCCTCGAAGATGATGAAGGAGAGCGGGCGCGCGATTGCGTTGCACCGCCGCATTTACATCCTTGAATCG
>CABSZR010000008.1 GCA_902482185.1 uncultured Collinsella sp.
AGACCATCGACCCCGCACTGGCCCAGGCCCGCATGCTCGACATCTTGGCCATCGCACCGCGCATCCTGGATGTTCCGGCCGAGCACGTGCACGCCAAGGCCCGCATGCGCTCACGCGGCGGCTCGCAGTACGGCAAGCAGGGCGCCGGCAAGGGCGCATCGGGTGAGCGCGCCAACATCGCGCGCCGTCGCCTGCCGCTCATCGAAGAGGGCGGGCTCACTTTTGCCGTCAACTTTGACGACTATTTGGATGTGGGCATCTTCCTGGACCACCGCGTCACCCGCAACCTGGTGCGCGAGCACGCCAAGCAGGCGCGCCGTTTCCTCAACCTGTTCGCCTACACCGGCACTGCCACCTGCTACGCAGCCGACGGCGGCGTCGAGGAGACCGTGACGGTCGACCTCTCGAACACCTACCTGGATTGGGCCGAGCGCAATATGCGTCAGAACGGCTTTGTGGGGCCGCAGCATCACTTTGTGCGCGATGACGTGCTCGCCTGGATTCGTGACCAGCGCCAGACGCGCAACCGCTGGGACCTGATCTTTGTCGACCCGCCCACGTTCTCGAACTCGTCCAAGATGGGCCGTCGCACCTGGGATGTCCAGCGCGACCATGTTGAGCTTTTGGCCGGCGTGTCGCGCCTGCTCGCACAGGGCGGCCATGCCATCTTTAGCTGCAACCTGCGCGGCTTCCGCCCCGAGACGCGCAAGCTCGCACGAGCGGGCGTCGTGCTGGAGGACATTACGGCACAGACCATCCCCGAGGATTTCGCGCGCAACCAGAAGGTGCACCACTGCTATATCGTGCGCCGCCTGCCCATCGAAGATGCCATGGCCGAGGTCGGCTTTAGCGCCGAGGAGATTGCCGAGCGAACCGAGGAGCTGCGCAACCCCGAGGCCCGCAAGCCTCGCGCGGCAGCGCCCGCGCACGCGCAGACCGGCAACGGCAAGCCCAACTTTGTCGGCAAGCCCTCCCCCGCCGGCAAGCCCAAAAAGAAAAAATTTTACGCCAGCAAGCCCAAGGGCAAATAAACAAAGTTGCGGTGGAATACGGACTGTTTGCCTGGAATTAGGCAAATTTAGACCGTATTTCACCGCAACTCATATTGGGATGGCGGATGCCGACCTATCCCTGGATGACCAATCGGTAACCAATACCCACGTGCGTTTGGATATAGCGCGGATGCGCGGGGTCGGACTCAATCTTCTTGCGCAGCGTGCCCATAAAGACGCGCAGGCTCGCCAGGTCGCTCTTAGTTGCCGTGCCCCAAATCTCGTGCAGGATAAACTGGTGCGTCAGTACCTTGTCGGCGTTGTGTGCCAGCAGGCACAGGAGCTTATACTCGATCGGCGTCAGATGCAGTTCCTCGCCATCCATCGTGGCGATGCCGGCATCAAAATCGATATGCAGCTCGCCGGTATCGAACGAGCCCTCGGAGACAACGCCGCCCGTTTGCGCATACGAAAGGCGCCTGAGCGTCGTGCGAATGCGCGCGAGCAGCTCCTCGACCGAAAACGGCTTGGTCAGATAGTCGTCGGCACCGGCATCGAGCGCGCGGATTTTGTCCGCGTCCTCGCTGCGCGCCGAGACCACGATAATCGGCATGCCCGACCATGCGCGCACCGACTCCACCACCTTGACGCCGTCCATATCGGGCAGGCCCAGATCGAGCAGCACAATGCTCGGCGTCTGCGACGAGGCGGCGGCGATAGCGGCATGGGCGGTCTCCACAGCCATATGGCGCAAGCCGTGAGCCTCGAGCGCGGCAACAATAAGATTGCGGACGGCGGGGTCGTCCTCAACGACCAAGATGAGCGGTTTTACGGCAGAGTTCGGCACAGCGCTACTCCTTATCAAACGAAACGTCGGCGGCAGGAAGCTCAATCGTAAAGACCGAGCCGTGCGGGTCCGCCGCGGCAACCTCTATGCTACCGCCATGCGCCAGCGCAATGGAGCGGCAGAGCGAAAGACCCAGGCCCACGCTGCGGTGACTGTCAGCCAGACCGTGGTTGGCGGTATAGAACGACTCGAAGATCCGTTCGCGATCCTCGGGTGCGATGCCCGGACCATCATCGGCCACCGAGCACGCCACGCGTCCATCGTCGACGCTAATCGAAATCATGATATGCGAGCCCGCGGGCGTATAGGTGATGGCGTTGTTCACCAGATTGACCACCAGCTGCACCATCAGGCGCGCATCGACATTGACGAGCGCCGGCTCATCGCACGCCACCACCTTAAGGTCGTGCTCGCGCACGGCCGGATTTACGTGGCGCAGCGCCTCCTCGACGATATCGTCCATGAGCTCGAGCGTAGTCGACAGACGCATACCGCCGCCCTCGAGCTTGGTGATGGCGAGCAGGTTCTCGACGGTGGCGTTGAGCCACAGCGCATCCGAGCGAATGGACAGAAGCAGGCCGCGGCGCGTCTGGGCATCGAGCACCGCAGTGCCGGTCGAGCCCTGGTCGAGCAGCACGTCGGCATTACCCGAAATACTGGTAAGCGGCGTGCGCAGATCGTGCGAGATGGAGCGCAGCAGGTTGGCGCGCAGTTGTTCGTTTTTGGCGAGCACCGCCGCCTCCTCGCGGGCCTCCATGGCGCGGGCGCGATCGAGTGCCAGCTCGCCTTCGCTCACGATGGCATCGGCAAGTGTTCGCTCCTCGTGCGTCAGCACGTCGGGCTCGGCAACGATTGCCAGCACGCCCACCACCGAGGCGGGGTCGCCCGAGCGCGCGAAGCCGTCGCCTGTGCGAACCGTCAGGTAGATGCCATAAAACGCCGAGCCGCCAAACGTGGCGTCGAGCGGCGTTCCCACATAGGCGGACGCCGAGAGCCGCGGCGGCATCTGCGGCGCCAGTTCATGCACCGGCGCGGCATCGCCCACGGCCGTGTAAGTCGCGCGCGGCAGCAGGTCATCGCCCTCGGCGTCGGCGCTGTACCACACGACCGGACAGCCCGAAAGACGCGCCAGCTGCGTTGCCATGGCATGGATAATTTGCTGCTGGTCGGCGCACCGCTGCAGCATGCGGTTAGTCTCGAGCACCATATGCGTGCGACGGTCGCTGGCGGCAGCCTGCGCCAAGGCGCGGCGCAGGGCCAACGCAATCGAGCTCGACACAAGCGAGACCACGAACATGATGAAGAACATGCCGGGATAGCCGCGGTCGATAAGCGACAGCGAGTAGCGCGGGTCGACAAACAAGAAGTTGTAGAGCGCCACGGCGGCAGCCGAGCTCAGCAAGCAATACAGGCGACTCCAGGTAAAGAATGCGCACAGCTGAACGGCGAACACATAGACGATCATGATGCTCGGCGCGAGACCCGGATGGTCGAGCAGCGCGCCCACAATCGTCGCCGCGACCAGCAGCCCCACCGATACGCAGGCGTCATACAGAGGAGTGCGGCGCGTCAGCGTTGTGCGCCGCCACCAAAAGCTATCGGCAATATCGCCGTCCGTACGGACGTCCATCAGCGCCCCGCCCCTCTCTCAAAAACAAAAACCACCACAAAGGGACAGGCACCTTTGTGGTGGTTTCCCTTGTGGTGGTTCCAAGTGTATAGCCTTTGCAACCGGCGGTCGCTAGACAAACAGCACGTGCGCGAGCAGGGCACACACGCACACCGCTCCAAATACCAGTGCCACGATCGAGATCACGCGGTCGGCCATATCCATGTTGGCACGGTTCGTAAGGAACCGATCTTCGGCGGCGTCGACACGCGCCTCACGCACCATTTCGACCACCGCCTCACGGCCATCGAGCGCCTTTGTATCCATGTTTACCTCCCCGGCCTCATGCTTATCCATCGAAAACCAACTCCGTGCAACCCGTCGGCGCCTACGGGCGCTCGTTGGGAGCCAGGCGCTGCATCTTGTTCACGGCCTTGAACTTGGTGAACAGCGGCACGTACTCAAAGCTCACGTTGGAGTTCTCCAGGCCGTACCAGCGTGCAGGCGTGCCGGCGGCGCGACGAATGATGTACTTGAGCGTGATGGCCGTACGCTCGCTCGGCTCCACATCGCTTTCGGGCGCCAGAAGCTTACGGATCAGGACGAACTTGAACGTACCGATGTTACCCGGATCCTTGTAGACCGAGTAGTCATGCGTCTGCGGCGGCAGCTCGCCGGTGGCAGCCAGGTCCTGAACGACCTGACGCAGATAGGCATTGACGCGCTGGTTAATCTTGTAGCCCAGGTACAGATGCACGCGGAACACGTAGTCGGTGCCGAACGTCTCGACCGAATAGGCAAAGGTATGCGGCTCGTCCATGGTCTCGACATTCACGAACCACCAGGCGCGAGCGCGCTTGGGATGCTTGTCCAAGATCGAGTAGACGATATCGCGGTCGATGTAGTCGGTATGGGTGTCCTTGGTCAGGTACACGATGTTGTCGCTCAGGCGCTCGTAGCGATCGTCATCGCGCAGGCGCTTGAGCTGCGGCAGGTAGCTGCGCAGCGGCAGCAGCGTAAACTGGCGCTGCTCGACCGCCGTGCCGTTGTACCAGCACACCATAATGCCCATGATGAGTGCAGCCATGAGGATGGTGAAGTAGCCGCCGTGGAAGAACTTGGTGAGCGAGCTCACGAAGAAGAAGCCTTCGAGCAAAAGGAAGAAGGCCGCGAAGATCCACGGAGCAACCTTGAGCTTGCGCTCCTCGTGCAGGTAGAAGAAGAGCAGCAGCGTGGTGCACATCATAGTCAGCGTAATGGCAAGGCCGTAGGCGGCTTCCATATGCGCCGAGTTCTGGAACAGCAGCACCACGATGACGCAGCCGACAAGCATGACGTTGTTGACCATGGGGATGTAGAGCTGGCCCTTGGTCTCGGCAGGGTAGAAGACCTGCATGTGCGGCATAAGGTCCAGACGGCTGGCCTCGGACACCAGCGAGAATGCGCCGGTGATGAGCGCCTGCGAGGCGATGATGGCCGCAACGGTGGAAAGGCCGACGGCAAACGGGCGCAGGCCCGGGGCGAGCATCTGGTAGAACGGGTTGAGGTCGGCAATGCCCATGAGCTCGGGGTTGGCAGCGTTGTTCATAAGCCAAGCGCCCTGGCCCATATAGGAAAGCAGCAGACAGCACTTAACGAACGGCCAGGTGGCGTAGATGTTGCCGCGGCCCACGTGGCCCATGTCGGAATAGAGCGCCTCGGCACCGGTGGTGGCAAGGAAGCAGCTGCCCAGAATCATGATGCCCGCGTGGTTGTTGGGGCTCAGCAAAAAGGCGATGCCACGCACCGGGTTGAGGCACAGCAGCACGGCGGGGTGCTGGAAGACAAAAAACAGACCCGTGCCGCCCAGGAACAGGAACCACAGCGTCATGATGGGGCCAAAGGCGTGACCGATCTTGGCCGTACCGATGCGTTGCACCAAAAAGAGCGCGATGATGATGGCGAGCGTAATGGCGACGACGCGGCCCTGGTCATCGCCCAGCACGGCATGGACCGCCGGGATGGTGCGCAGGCCCTCGATGGCCGTGGTAACGGTAACGGCCGGCGTCAGGATGCCGTCGGCGAGCAGCGCGGCGCCACCCAGCATGGCGGGGATGATGAGCCATTTACCGCAGCGCTTAACCAGGCTGTACAGGGCAAAGATGCCGCCCTCACCATGGTTATCGGCGCGCAGCGAGATGAGCACATACTTGATGGTGGTCAGCAGCGTGACCGTCCACACGACAAGGGAGAGCGCGCCGAGCACGAACTCCTCCGTCACGCTCCCGATGCCGCCGTTGCCGGCAACGAGCGCCTTGGTTACATACATAGGGCTGGTGCCGATATCGCCGTACACCACGCCCAGCGTGACGAGCATCGCCGAGATGCTCACAGGAATCGCAGCGTGCGAGGCTGCCTCCTTGGCCTTTTGTTCCATAAGCCGGTTTCCTCCCAACTTTAACGTTCGAGGGGATTATAGGTAATCGGCCCATGTTTTAATGCACTGTTTTCCCAGCTAGATAAACATTTATACGGCCTTTAGGCCACCACGGCGATATGGAATGTGCCAAAGGGACTGTCCCTTTGGCACATCGCCGCATTCGTTACTTGCCGAGCCAGTTTTTGAACCACCACTCCATGGAACGGCTCATCTCGGCCATAAAGGGGCTCGTGTGCTTGCGGGTGTAGATATCCACCACGCGCTCGCCCACCTCGCGGGCATGCGGACGGAACATCGCGTCCATCTCGGCCACCTGCGCGTCCATGGTCGCAGCATCGGCGCGGCAGTAGCGCTCCTCGTGCACCAGGTTCACCACGGGATGCGCAATAGCCGGGCGCTCCTTACGGGGCGTGCCGATGATGAGCATCGACAGCGGCATGGTATAGGGCGGCAGATCGAGCAGCTCGGCCACTTCCTCGGCATTCTCGACGATGTCGCCGATATAGCAGCTCCCCAGGCCCAGGGCCTCGGCGGCAACCACGGCGTTTTGGGCGGCGATCACGGCGTCCTGGGCCGCGATGGCAAAGTCGCCCAAACCCGGCGCGCGGCGGGGCGCCTTGCCCGTGCGCTCGACAAACTCGGGCTCAAAGCAGCCCACGTGCTCAAACAGATCGATCCACTTGGCATAATCGACCACAAATATTAGTGCCCAGGGCGCCTTGGCAATCATGGGTTGATGGTCGCACAGGTCGGCCAGGCGGTCCAGCGTAGCCTGCTCGCGGATGCTCACGATGGAATACATCATCATGGCGCCCGCCGACGGTGCGCGACTCGCCGCATGCAAGATCGCCGCCCGCTGCTCGTCGGTCACCGCTACGGGACGGCCGTCGTCATCACGCGCGAAGGCACGCGTGGAGGAACGGTGCTCCAACGTGTCCAGCACCGCATTGCCCGTAGTCTCGACCGGATAGCCGTACGTATCCACAGCCTTGGTGCAAACCTGCTCGTTCATCGCCTCATCCTCGCTAATTCTTTAAGAAGCCTTTACGTTTCCGTGTAATTCCCGTCCATTATCGCGCAGGTCGCCACTACATTGCGCCACACCGCCACACGTGCGCGTTAATATGGCTGGTTGTTGTGCGCAGCCACCAATTGCAGCGCATATCTTGGTAACAATCGGGTAAACCCCCGCTTTCGTAGGTTTTAGTTTGTGAGGAGTCTCAGCATGTTCGCTGCCGCCATCTCGCTCGTCGGTCTTGCGGCGACCGTCTACCTTGTCTTGCGCGAGGCCAAGGCCATTCGCGCTCAGTCGGGCACCGTTGCCAAAAGCGCTCTTGGGTGGAGCGTCGCCTTCGGCCTGTTCCAGCTCTTTTTGACCATTTGGGGCGCCATTGGCCTCGTCGCCCAAAACGAGCCGCTCGCCTTTGTGATGCTCATCCTAACCAACGCCATCCTCACCGGCTGCGCTTGGGCCAGCATCGCCCGCGACCGCATCACCCCGCGCGTCTTTGCGTTCGCTGCTACCGATGCCCCCGCCCCCACCGGCAAGCTCGCCCGCCTGCGCGGCGCCTTTGTGGGCAAACCGCTCGTCGCCGCCGTCCTGTGCCTGCTGCTCGCCGGCGTCTTTGCGCTGCTGGGCATGGAGGTCTCGTCCAACCACGACTTTACCTGGGTCTACCCCCTGTGCATCCTGCTCGAGTGGGCCATCATCACCACGCTCATGGTCGGCCTGTTCTTCCTGTTCCAGCGCCACGGCGCAGCTCCCGCGGTCCTGGCCTTTGCCCTCTTTATCCTGGGCATTGCCGAGTTCTTCGTTATCACGTTTAAGTCCATGCCCATCCAGCCGGGCGACCTTTCGGCCATCTCCACCGCCGCCGCGGTCGCCGGCACCGGCTACACCTTCTCCATCTCGCTGTTCTGCGTGCTGTCCATGGGCTTTACCGCCATCGCCATGCTGCTGTGCGAGTACGCCGGCCTGGTGGCACCGCACCGTCAGAAGGGCGCCGCCAACGCCAAGCGCATGCTGCTCACCAACCTGCTCGTGGCCGTGCTGTGCCTGGGCGGTGTGACCGCGCATGTTACGCTCATCGACTACTACAACACTCTCGGCATCACTGTCTACACCTGGCGTCCGCTCGAGAGCTACTGGCGCGAGGGCTACCTGCCTGCCTTTATTAGTGCGGCACAGTCCATCAAGCCGCCCAAACCCGCCGACTACTCCGTCGACGATGCCAAGGCCACGCTCAAAAAGTACGCCAAGGCCTACGACAAGTCCGACGCGGCCAAGAGCGACGAGCGCGCCGCCGCCCAGGAGCAGTTCGACAGCGAGAAGCCCACGGTCATCGCCATCATGAACGAGACGTTCTCGGATCTGTCGATCTACCAGAACATGCGCGCCGGCTACGAGGGTCCGCAGTACTTTAAGAGCCTGTCCAACTGCCTCAGCCGCGGCAAGCTCTACGTGAGCGCCTACGGCGGCGGCACCGCCAATACCGAGTTTGAGTTTATGACCGGCAACTCCATGGCCAACCTGGGCTCGGGCGTGTACCCCTACACCATCTACAACATGGAAACGACCGGGAATCTGGCAGAGCAGTTCAAATCGCTCGGCTATTCCACCACGGCCATGCACCCCAACCACGCGACCAACTGGAACCGCGAGAACGTCTACAAGGACTTTGGCTTTGACCAGTTCCTGTCTATCAACGATTTCCAGGGAGCCGACACCCTGCGCGGCATGGTGACCGACCAGGCTACCTACGACAAGATTCTTGAGCTGCTCGACCAGAACGCCGATCCGCAGTTTATCTTCGACGTGACCATGCAGAACCACTCGGGCTACGATACGGGCCTGCTGCCGGTCGACAAGCAGATGCACCTGAACATCGACACGACCGACCTGGACACCAAGACCGTCGAGGACGGCACGCTCTCCGATGTCGACGAGTATGTCTCGTGCATCGAGCAGTCCGACCAGGCGCTTCGCTACTTCCTCAACGCCCTGAGCAAGCTCGACCGCAAGGTGGTCGTGGTGTTCTGGGGCGACCACCAGCCGTTCTTCCCGTCCAAGTTCAATGACAAGTGGTTTACCGGCGAGGACGACGCTACGCATCAGGAGCGTCTGTGGCAGACCGACTACATCATCTGGGCCAACTACGACGTTGCCGGCTGCGACCAGACGAGCGAGGTCGACGACCTGTCCACCAACTACCTGTCCACGCAGCTTATGCAGCTGGTCGGCGCACCGCTGACCGACTACCAGAAAGCGCACATGACGCTGCGCGAGTCGCTGCCCGCTATCAACTCGGTGGGCTACGAGGACGCCAGCCTGCGCTGGGCGCTCTCCTCCAACGTCACCGGTGACGACGCCGCCGCAGCAGCCGCCACCAAGGCGCGCGAGGATTACGCCAAGATGCAGTACTACGAGATGTTCCGCGACGGCAAGAATGTCTACACCGAGCACTTCCAGACCGAGGCCAACGAAACCGACCCCAACCTGGCGCCAGGTACAACCAAGATCAAGTAACGGGGTCGGGGTCCCGAATCGGCGGCAGGCGGAGGCATGGGAAAGGTCTGCTGCCCAAACAGTCCTGCGCAAGACGGGGGCCACATTAAGTGGCCTTCTTTGCGTGCGGAACTCGCGATGAACCTTACGTTCCGCGTCGCCGGGCAGACGCCTCGGTGTTGAAGCGCGGCTTGTCATGGAGACACCTGCTGAACATATATAAGTTGAAGGCCACGTTATGTGGCCTTCTTTGTTTGCGGAAAGTGTGTCCCGGAATTCTTGTCTGGAATGGGATGTAGTTTCCGCTTGGGACCCGATTGGGAAAGTGTGTCCCACTATTCAGCTGGATTCCGGGATGTATTTTCCGGTTGAGGCTCGTTGGGAAAATGCGTCCCACTTTGGGGGCTGATTCTGGGACGTGGTTTCCGGTTGGCTCTCATTGGGAAAGTTCATCCCATTTCTCGGCCTAATTATGGGACGCAGTTTCCCGTTGAGGACCCTTTGGGAAAGTGCGTCCCGGTCTGGGCGCTCAAACTGGGATGGATTTTCCGGATGAGGGCTTGACGGAAAATGTGTCCCGTTCCGGGCGCTAATTGTGGGATGCAGTTTCCGCTTGCGGAGTCTCCACTCAACAGAAAACCCGGGTGGCCTGTTTTTGGCTACCCGGGTTTTTGGGTTGTCGATATGTTCGACTGGCTACTAGTGGGTCTTGCGGCGCTTGATCAGCATGATGAGGGCTATCACTACGAGCGTTGCTCCCGCTGCTGCTGCGGTGGCGACTAGGGCGAATGTTTGGTCGCCGGTGTTTGCGAGGTTCTTCGCTGTGGTCGTAGTCTTGACCTTGGTGTCGGTCTTAGCTCCGTTGTCGGACTTGGGCTTGTCCGGGTTCGTCGGGGTCTCAGGAGTCTCGGGGTCCTTTGAGCCTTCGGAATCGGTTGGGCCGGCGGTGTTTACCAGCGTATGGTCCAGGAACTTCTTGGCGCCCGCACTTGCCTGTGAGAACAGGCGGCGCGTGCGGATCGGGGTGGCGTTCACCGTTGTGGGCGCCGTCTCCTCGGCCTCGATATTCACGAGCGTCGTGCCGGTGTCGAGGCCCACGTCGTTGTATCCCACGTGGCAGTAATACTGCGCACCGTCATCGTCTGCGGTCAGGTCAATCTCGAGCTTTGAGGCCGTTCCAGCCGCGAGGTTGCCATCGGCACCCACGAGCTTAAACTCTGTCTCGCCGCGGCCCTTGCGGTACCACATATAGGTCGGTGCCAGCCCTGTTTCGCTATCGTCGGCACCGAGTTGCTTCACATGGCCAATCGCCGAGAGCGTCAGGTGGCTTCCCGCCGCGCGCTCAACCGAAGAGTCGTATCCAAGATCCGACCCCTCCGCAGCATCCGCCGCAGGTCCGCTCACGGTCATCGTCATGCCATCGGGCATGGTCTTGACCGTGATGATTGCCGAGCGAATACCTGTTTCGGTCGTGGATCCGTTCTTAACGGCGGCGATGGCGAATCGATACTCCGTATTGGGCTGCAGCCCATCCCACTTGAGCGAGGTCTGCGTGTTGTCGGCAATCTTCCAGCTATTGACGACCGCATCCGCCGCATTGCTCTGCAGCATGCCCACGCCGTAGCTAAAGCCACTCTTGTTTGCGAGTACATCGTCCCAGCTAAACGTAACGCTGGTCGAATCGACGGCGTTTGCCGTAAAGCCCGTCACGGCCGGCGCGTCGGGCATCTCGACGTCCTTAACGTCATAGCCCACGATCCAGAACTGGTCGGTGTCCTTGGTGCCGAGCTTGTCGCCCGAGTCTGCCTCGAACTTGTCGACATCCACCGCGTTGACGCCCAGACGCCACACAAAACCGTACTTGCCCTGCGCGGCCTCGGGCAGGTTGTCGACGGTGCCGCCGTATTCGGTCGATTCACTCGAGGAGTTACCCGTAGTAAAGCCGGCGTTGGCACCAAAGCACAGGCCGCCAAACAACTCGTGCTTTGCGAGCTTCGCGCCCATGACAACGCTGCCGTTCAGCGTCAAGCCGAGCTCGAGCTCCTGCTCCTTGCCCTCCTCGACTTCGATGGTCTGCTCAATGCTCGCCCCCGACTGCGCGGCGGCGCCGTTAAACCCATCGTGCGTGTAGGCGCGCGTTACGCCAGGCTTGCCCAGGCCAAAGGAATCCCCAACGGGAGTCTCGCCGTTGAGCGTCGTTTGATAGGTTCCGGGTTCTCCCGACCGGTTGGTCAAAAAGTAGCTGAGCGGCGTCATATTGTGCTGTTTGGCAATGCGGTCATAGGCCTCGACATTAACGACCGAGGTCTGCGCGCCGAGCGACACGGGCGCCGCCATCACGCCCTTACCACCAGTTTCCTCATTTTCGATCTCATACTCGTAATAGACCATCGGAATCGTGTAGAGCACGGTCTTGTCACCCTCGCCGGCATGCGACTCATAGCTTACGCTTGCGCTGACCGTGCGCTCGCTCCGGTAGTCATAGCATCCCTCGGCGGCAAAATCGACTGAAGCATTCATCGCGACCAGGGGCGGACCGGTCTGCACCTCGACGGCAACGCCCAACTCGGCGCCAATGGTATAGCCCTGGGATGTCCCCGTGCCCTTTTCCTCTCCGTATGACGTGCCGCCCAACACCAGATAGCCGTATGCCTGCTCCAGATCCTCAACATAGGGCGCATCCTGCAGCACGGCAAGCACGCGCGGGTTGGTATAGACCTTGTAGCGGTCCTTGTACGTGATCTTGACGCTGTCGTTGTCGACATCGGGCAGCGCGAGCGAGATAAATGTGCCGTAGGTAGTGCCGCGACGGTTGCTCTCGCTAATCACCTGCTCCTCGCCGCGGCGCACCTTTCCGTTCTCGTCGAGCGAAAAATGCGAGGCGGTCATCCAATAGTAGTCATCGTTCTTGCGCAGGTCCTCGTCGCGGCGCTTGCCCACCACGGCGATAAAGCTCTCGTTATAGCGGTCCGAACCCGAGACGCTGCCCGCCTTGACGTCGCTGATCCACACCTGCTCTATACCCTTGTGGTCATGCTTGTTGCTGCTGTTGTATTGCTGACCGCTCATGCTCATGGTTCCGACCATGGACCCCAAGCCCTGAGCCCCGCTCTGTGCCGTGTTGCAGGCAAAGTCGCGGAACACATCGCCGCCCACGAGCACCTCGTCGACCGCCAGCTGCTCGGACAGGCCGTCAAGGTTGGCAGTGGCAAGGGCAATAGGCGCCAAGGTGCACGGATAGCGCTTATCCTGAGCGCTATCCTTCCATGCGCTGTTGGGCACATGCATCAGCCCATAGGAGGCGAGGAGCCCGTCTCTGTATTCCTTGCAATCGGAAAGCTTGAACTCGCCAGACTCCGAGTCAAAATACGCGTAGCGGTACAGCGCGCCGTACAGCCCCTTGCTGCCGTCAGAAGCGCCGTAATCAAAAGCGCTGCGTTGCCAGTCATAGCCCGCAAGAATAAGGCCCGTGACGGTTTCACCCGTCTTCTTTCCTTCTTCATCGTAGGCGGCAAACGTGCCGAACGTCGCATTCGCAGCGACCATGGTCTTGCCGTTCGCGGAGAGGGAGATTGCGCCCGCGTCGCCCAGAGCATCGACATGGACGAGCGCACCCTTGGATGCATCCCACGAAAACAGCTCGCAATGCGTCGACTTATCAATATTCTTCTTGCCGTAGGGTGCCGAGACCACGATGGCGAGGTCATCGCAAAAATCGCGATCGAGGTCGCCGGCCGCTAGCGAAACGACAGGAGCTGACTGAAGCTGCGTCCAGGAGTCGTTCCCGCCCTTGTTGTGCGTGGTGTAGTCCGCGGCGTTACCGGCATCGATCTTGACGACGCTTTGCTTCCAGTTGCCGCCCTCCAAGTCATACATGTCGACTACAGCCTTGCGCACGCCGTTCTCGTCGACATAGCAGCCCGCGTAGACAAAAAGCTCGTCGACGCCGTCGCCATCGACATCGCCCGCCTCGACATCAAAGACGGCGTCGTGCTCTTGCAGGTAACCGGCATCCAGGTACTTAAAACGGCCTTCGTACATCATATTAGTGTTGACCGTCACCGGCAGGTGTGTGTCGAGAGTGCGCGTACGCCCGTTGCTAAACGAGTAGAGGACCAGCTCAACCTTTCCGGCGTATGACTTGCCGTCAATCGTCGTGGAGGAACTGTCGCCGTAGGCACGGAGCTCGGCAACGCGGCTCTTTTTTCCCGTGCTAGCGTCGCTGCAGAACTCAACACTCGTGGCGTGAATGCCCGAGAAACCGTTGTTGTCGTTGGCGAGTACTGTTGAGGACTCATTGTTGCTTAGGTACGACCAGGTGCCGCCACCGTAGTCGCTATGCTTGTAGAGATCGCTGTTCGTATCGAAGTTGTTGACGTTTTGCCAGAACTTTGCGGCGCCCCACACACTTCCATAGCCATCGGTGAGTTTGCTGCTGCCGCCAATGTCACCGCGCTCGACGTTCTCGAGCTTGTCGCGCAGAGTGTAGCGATTGCCATGGCTACCGTTAGCTGCCATATAGACCTCGCTGCGCGTGGCAAACGTCGTGGGGGTATCAGTGGAATAGGGGCCAACGGTATCGGCCGGAATGTCCTCGCTCGTGCCCAGACCCAGGGCTTGATAATCCTGCTCGGTCATATCGGTGATTGCGGGCGCGTCTGCCGCCTGGGCAACCTGGGGCGTGGCCGTGAAACAGGCGACGCTCGTGGCGATCAACGCAGCAAGCGCCGCCGTCCCAACAAGCGGGATTTTCGACAGCCTACGGATACGGGGGTGTGGAACGTACATGAGGGACCTCGCTTTATTCGAGTGGAGTGGACTCATTTTTGCAAATGATACATCCGATGCCCGATATCACGTGTCTCATTTTCGCCAACGGCGTGTCTCATTTTTGAGAATCCGAGATGCCGCGGAAATCTTATCCCAGCTCAAAGGCCATTTCTGGGATGTATTTTCCGTCGAGTGCCTCATCGGGAAACTGCATCCCATTTCAAGCGTCGATTCTGGGACGCATTTCCCCTTAGGCCCTCAACCGGAAACCGCATCCCACTTTGAGCGCAAATTCCGGGATGCATTTTCCGCTTGAGCCTCATTGGGAAACGGCGTCCCACTTTGAGGGCTGATTGTGGGATGCATTTTCCGGTTTTGCTCTCATTGGGAAAATGCATCCCGTTTCTTGACCGAATAATGGGACGCAATTTCCCGTTGGAGCGCCTTTGGGAAAGTGTGTCCCACTTCGACCGCCCAGAGTGGGATGCACTTTCCGCAAAGCACCTCAACGGGAAACTACGTCCCATTCCAAAGGCAAATTCCGGGACGCATTTTTCGAAAGCCTGCCCATCCGGAAAGCCCGTCCCACTTTGGACGCATCCGGGCACGGAACCATCGACCTATCAGGCCTCCCATCAATAAAGAGGCGTCCTCCCGGACGGCGGGGCACGAAGTTCATCGCGAGTTCCGCACGCAAAGAAGGCCACTTAATGTGGCCTTCGTCTTGCGCAGGACTGTAGAGCAGGAAACCTTATATCCGGCCCCTCCGTCCGGGGACCGCGCCGTACCAGCTACAGCGTCATGTTCGGATCGGCGTCGACGTCGAACGGCGAGATTTCACCTCGGTCGAATTTACGGCGAGCGACCTCCGCGATCATGGCGGCGTTATCGGTACAGGCAGACAAGGGCGGCACCGTTACGCGAATCCCCTGACGCCCAAGCTTCTTGATCATCATCTCGCGCAGATGCGGGTTGGCCGAGACGCCGCCACCGATGCAGTATTCCTTGCATCCGGTAGCGTGCAATGCGTTTTTGGCCTTCTTGTACTGCACGTCAAAGACAGCTGCCTCAAACGAAGCTGCCAGATCGGGCAGGTGAATCGTGCGCCCGGCCTTGGTCTCCTGTTCAATGTAGAGCGTCACAGCGGTTTTAAGGCCCGAAAGCGAGAAGCGATAGTCTCCCCTGCTGTTAAGCGCACGGGGGAAATCGATCGCCTTGGGGTTGCCCGTCTCGGCCAGCTTGGAAATGATGGGGCCACCGGGATAGCCCAGACCCAACGCCTTGGCTACCTTGTCGAAGGCCTCGCCCACAGCGTCGTCGAGCGTCTCACCGAGCACCTCGTAGTCGCCCCACGCCTTCACGTGCACGAGCATGGTGTGCCCACCCGAGACAAGCGTGAAGATAAACGGCGGTTTGAGGTCGGGTTGCGCCAGCAGGTTGGCAAACAGGTGCCCCTCCAGATGGTTGACGCATACGAGCGGCTTACCGGCAGCGTAGGCAAAGCCTTTGGCAAAGGCAACGCCCACCACGAGGGCGCCCACCAGGCCCGGACCCTGTGTCACGCCCACGGCGGCAAGCTCGCTGGGAGCAATGGCTCCACCCTCAAGACCAAGCGATGCTGCGGCATCCTCGAGCGCCGCATCCACGACACTCACAATCACCTCAACGTGTTTGCGCGAGGCGATCTCGGGCACCACGCCGCCAAAGCGGGCATGAAAATCAATCTGTGTCGACACCTGGTTGGCCAGCATATTGCCATCCGCATCGATAATCGCCACGGCCGTCTCGTCGCAGGAACTCTCGATAGCGAGCACCAGGCGGCGGCGCTCAATTTCGGCGCGCTCCTCAACGG
>CABSZR010000009.1 GCA_902482185.1 uncultured Collinsella sp.
CGACTACAAGACGGGCGTTATCATCAGCTCCGTCGCAGCCGGCATGAACAACAACTACATTTTCGTGCGCTACTAAGTCACTCTGTATAGCAAACGAATGTGAACCTCGTGGCCTTTGGGCTGCGAGGTTCATTTATTTGTGACCGTGCTCCATACATGACCCCAATGAGCTAGTTTTCAATACTAGATGCACGTTTCAAAGGTAAGCAAGATGGCTATAATAAATGAGAAACATCTAGAAAGGACCCTCTATGAGCTGGGCACTTATCTCCGATTCGAGCTGCAATCTTCGCGATTGGCAGCCAACCGCACCTCATACCACCTTTGCATTTGCACCCCTTAAGATCCGAGTAGGGGAGCGCGAGTTTATCGATGACCTCACACTCGACGTTCACGAGCTCAATTGCGCTGTGCAGGAGGAGTCGAGCGCTTCTTCGAGCGCCTGTCCAAGCGTAGGGGAGTGGGCTGAGCTTTTTAAGCTTGCCGACAAGACGATCTGCATGCCCATCTCCGAGGGAGTCTCGGGAAGCTACAATGCCGCGGCCACCGCACGTGACATGGTGCTTGCCGAGGAGCCCAACCGTCAGATTCATTTGGTTAACTCGCGAGCCGCAGGTGGCAAAATGGATCTAATTTTCCTGCTGTTCGACTGCTATCTTGCAAGCAATCCAAATGTTTCGTTTGAGGATGCCTGCGCCTACTTCGATAGCTTGGAGCAGAACAGCAAGATCCTCTTTAGTTTATGCAATTACGAAAACCTTGCGAAGGCCGGACGTATCCCCAAGGCGGCCGGCGTCATTGCCAACAAGCTCAATATCCGCATTTTGGGCACGGCGAGCGAAGCGGGCAAAATTGAACTCGTTGGGCACACGCGTGGCGAAAAGAAGATGCTCACCAAGATTGTCGACACCATGGAGGCCGAGGGCTTTACTGGCGGCGAGGTCATCATCGATCACGTTGAGAACGAAGCTGGAGCCCAGGCGCTTGCCGACCGCATTGTGGAGCACTGGCCAGGCTCCAAGACTATCATCATGCCCTGTAACGGGCTAGATTCCTATTACGCCGAGATGCACGGTCTCATCATCGGTTACGGCATGGGCGTGGCTTCGGGTCGATAATGTCCAACTAGTCAAACGCGCGGGCGGGATAAGGGGCCAGTGGCTCTTTATTCCGCCCGTCTTATACCTCAGTTAGTTATTAAACCCATTAAACTTGAGATAGCTCATCAGGTATGCCTTCGAAACGAAGGACGATACTGCACTGCGTACGAGCAGTGATTCGCGTGTAACCTGATGTGCGGTATCGGGCACGGAAGTCTGCTCGACGGAAAACGCCGCACGAATCGATGCCTCAAGTTGATCGACTACATAATCGAAAGCCGTCGGAGCGTCATAGCTCAAGCGCTGAATATTAAAGAGCGCCTGAACCGCAGCGATGGGCAGCACCTGCTTAAAGATACAAATGGCGATAAGACGCGCAATCTGCTCACGGCCATACTGTTTTTTAACCGGAGCGGGAACGAGGCCGACCTTCACGTAGTTATTGATCATTGAAGGCGTGATAACGGGCTGCTCTACGCAAATCGAAAGCGGCTCCATCCACAGCGCAACATATTCAATAACCTGATCGCGATAGAGCGTTACATTGGGCAGCTGGTCATAGCGTGGCAGGCTCAACGCGTTGAGTTTACCCACCATATCGGACTGAATAAATGCATCCGGCAGCACCGTCGGTTGAATATCCTCGGGCTTAATGCTGACCGATGTATCGGACATCGGGATAACATGTTTAACGTGGTTCATAAGGGTCCTCCGTTCGTTAACTATATTGTATTCTAGGTTATCTAGTTTTGCATACCACATAGCCGCTAAGTAAAAGTGGTTGGACAGCACATTGTTGCACCGTCCAGCCACTTTGTTTAAAGATAACAACCTTACATAAGATATATTATCGTACTTATCCGCGTAGGAAAGCGTATGCACTGGTTGCCGCTATGGCTCCGTCAGAAACGGCGGTCACAACCTGGCGTAAACGCTTGGAGCGGATATCGCCGGCGGCAAATAGGCCAGGCGTGCGGGTGGCCATAGAATCATCGGTAAGGATGCCGCCATCGGGCCCCAGATCGACCAGATGCTCAACAAGCTCGGTATGTGGCTGCGTCCCCGTAAAGACAAAAATGCCAAACGAGCCAGGTTCAAAGGTCTCAGTATGCGTTTTGCCACTCGCATTGTCCTTGAACGTGATTGTCGTGGGCATCGTTTCGCCAGAAAGCTCAACAATACTAGTTTGGTACCTAACTGAAATATTGTCCTTAGCAAGCACCTTATTCACAACGCCCTCGGGTGCACGGAACTGATCGCGACGCAGCACGATGGTCACGCTGCTGGCAATGTCGGACAGGAACAGCGTCTCCTCGCATGCCGAATTGCCACCTCCAATAACAAAGACCTGTTTGCCACGGAAGAACATGCCGTCACACGTCGCGCAGTACGAAACGCCACGACCGCGATACGTGTCCTCGCCAACAAAACCCGCAGGACGCGGCGTGGCGCCCATGCACGCAATGACGCTCTTGGCCGCTGTGTCGCCCATGTCATGATGGATGGTAAATTGAGCCGCATCGGCATCGTAATCGACGCCCGTCACCATACTCCATTCAACCTGAGCCCCCAGGCCTTCAGCATGCTGTTGGAACCGCTCACCAAGTTCGGCACCGCTCAGTAGCGGAATGCCAGGATAATTCTCAATCTCATTGCTCGTGGCAATCTGTCCGCCCGACATGCCCTGCTCAAGGACAGTCGTCGTCAGGTTGGCGCGCGCCGCATAAATGGCGGCAGCATAACCCGCGGGACCGCCACCGATAATCGCAACATCGATCCTCTGGTCGGTAGTCATAAAGAGTCCTCTCGTCGAAACGTTGTCGTTCTTTGCGCTCATACCCAAATTTACGTGAACGTGACACTCATGCACTACAATGATAAATCCGTGTTACAACGTCGAAGGGGAGTTATCGATGGATCAGACGCAGACGAGCGACGACGCTCCCCTGCCCATGCCGGCCACTCCCCAATCGGAGCAAACCACGCTCTTGGCTCAGCAAAAACCTCTCGTGACCATCGTGCACGCCTCGGTCGGCTCGGGTCACAAGGCCGCCGCAAATGCGATTGCGCAGGCATTCGACCTCATCCGCGGCACCAATGGCATCCCCGAGGACGTTGAGATTGAAGTGCTCGATATCCTTGATTTTGGACGTATTAAATTCGACGGCAATAAGACCGCGGCTTCTTTTACAGGAGCCACGCGCCCCATTTACGATCTGACCTGGAGATATACGCTTACGGGACATCTTCTCTGGGGTGGCGGCACGGCATGGTCGCGAATTATGTTCCCCGCCTTCAACGAATATATTCGTAGCCGCAGGCCCATAGCCGTGGTCGCAACGCACATCACAGCAGCCAATGTTGCCGTGGGTGCCCGCGTAATTACGGGTATCGATTATCCGGTCATCTGCGTACCGACCGACTACGAAGTCGAGGGCTGGTGGCCCCACAAGGACACCGATCTGTTCTGTGTTGCCAACGAATTTATGGCCGAAACGCTGCGTCCGCGCAAGGTACCCGAATCAAAGATTCGCATTACCGGCATTCCTATTCGCGCCGGATTCGACACGGATTACGATCGCGAGGAAGAGCTCGCAAAGTTCAACCTCCCCACCGACAAGACCGTCGTGTTGGTAATGGCCGGTGCCAGTTTGCCTCAGCCTTACGTCCGCTTTCGCGCGGCGATGGACCACACACTCCCCTTCCTGCGCGGCTTCGAAGACATGCACTTTGTCTTTTTGCCCGGCAAAGACGTGGAGTATGCCACCCGGCTGAAGACGCTCTTCGATGCCATGAAGCTCGAGAACGTCACGGTTCTGGACTACGTGGACGACATGGCAGCCCTCATGCACGGCTGCGACCTGGCAATCCTCAAATCGGGCGGGCTCACCGTCACTGAGTGCCTGTGCGCGCATCTGCCGATGATCCTACTGGGCAAATCATACGGTCAGGAAAAGGCCAACACCACGATGCTCACCGGCATGGGCGCCAGCATGCATGTCACCACCGCACGAGAACTCATCGTAACCCTACGTCACTTGCACGACCATCCCGAATCACTCAAAGCCCTACTCATCAACGGCGAAGTACTACGCCGCCCTCACGCTGCCAAAGACATCGCCATCGCAACCATGGAGCTCGTAGGCAAGCCCCAAAAGCGCAAACGAGCCTTCTGCCGCTTCTACTGGGGCGATAAACCCGCGCATATTCGCTAGGGTCTTAATGTCCGCTTGCCTGCGGGAGGCCCTATATATCATCCCGTGCTCAAACATTCTCGCTTCGCTGCGAAACTGCGCGCGGGATGATATATAGGGCCTCCCGCAGGCTAGCTGCGTTAACGTACTAGCAGCTATACCAGATTCCCCACCAGTAAAATCTGCAAAGGGGAACCAGAAAATATAAATACAGTAAGCCGACGCTACAAAGGGACGGTCCCTTTGTAGCGTCGGCTTACTAGAAAAGTAAATATTGTTTCAAGCGAGTAGCCGCCCGCCCGTCTCTCACACATATCGTTCCACGCGCAGTTTCGCAGCGAGCGAAGCGAAGCGAGAATGTTTGAGCATGGAATGATATGTGTGAGAGACGGGCGGGAGGGATACGAGCGCCCCTAAGCGACGCCGCTGGAGCCGAAGCCTCCGTTGCCTCGGTCGGTTTTGTCTAGTTCTTCTACTTCTACGAGGTTGACCGTGGGGACTTCTTGGATGACAAGTTGGGCTATGCGGTCGCCTTTGTTGATTTGGATGTTGTTGGAGGGGTCCAGGTTGATGAGGATAACCTTGAGTTCTCCTCGGTAGTGGGCGTCAATGAGGCCCGGCGTGTTGACTATAGACAGGCCCTGCTTGATGGCCAAGCCGCTGCGGGGCTGCACGAAGCCGGCGTAGCCATCGGGCAGGGCGATGGCCAGCCCAGTAGAGACCAGACGACGTTCGAAGGGCTTCAAGACGCAGTCCTCGTTGGAGCGCAAATCCAAGCCGGCATCGGTGGGATGGGCGTATTTGGGAAGCTCGACGGTGGGGTCGAGACGCTTTATGTTGACGGTAATGTTGGACATGGAATCACCTTAGCTTGTCGAGCTCTTGCAGAAACTCATCGACGTCTTTGAAATCGCGGTAGACCGAGGCAAAGCGGATGTACGCCACCTTGTCGATCTTGGCCAAGCGCTTGAGTACCATGTCACCCAACTCATGGGACGTAACGGCCGTCAGCGTGCGAGAGCGCAGCTCGACCTCGATGTCATCGATAATCTCATTGAGCTTCTTAGTGTCGATATCGCGCTTGATGGTGGCGCGCATCAAGCCGACGAGCAGCTTATTGCGATCGAACCGCTGCTTGGTTCCGTCTGACTTAATAACCTCGATTGGATCTTCACATCGCTCGAACGTTGTAAAGCGGTAGTTACACGAGCAACATTCGCGACGGCGCTTAATGGTGTTATTTGACTCCTGCATACGGGAATCAACGACGCGGGTATGTGCCTTGCCGCATTTGGGACAGCGCATGGTACCTCCTCTAAAACGATTACAAGGGTACCATGCGACGGTACTTAAATCTTAGGAACGTGCGGGAACTTTAAGATGCACACCGGCATCGAGCGAGCCATGCTCCAGGTGATTGACGTTGCGGATCATATCAGAGGTCTCCTGCGTGGAAAGACCCTCAATCGGATGCTCCTGGGCTAGCGACCACAAGGAATCGCCAGACTGAACACGGACGGTCTCGTAGGTAACGTTGGATACCGAC
This sequence comes from uncultured Collinsella sp., assembly GCA_902482185.1. Taxonomy (GTDB): domain Bacteria; phylum Actinomycetota; class Coriobacteriia; order Coriobacteriales; family Coriobacteriaceae; genus Collinsella. The sequence continues at coordinate 5,841 of CABSZR010000009.1, forward strand.
TCGGCATACGCGGCGTGACGAGCGCTGAAGATCGAGGTGGCAAGTACAAAGAAGAGCGTGAGCGCAACGGCCAGGGCGACAATCGTCGAAGCCTTTAGGGCAACGGGGGCCGAAGTCGTGGCGACGCACTGGCTGCGGACGGGCTTGCCAGGCAGTGTTTGGAAACCAGATCGGCCGCCTTTAACAACCGTGAAAGCCGGCGCCGCAGGCGTCTCGAGCTTAAGGGCGAGGTTTCCCTGGACCATATCCGTTGCGTTCATCATGTTCTCCTCTCGCGTGTTTTGCTGAGAACAGTTTTATCAAGCCGCGCGGACAAAAATGTCTAGCGCGAGAACGAATGTTCGGTTATTATTATCTTCGAACAGTTGTTCCTGTCAAGCAATAATCGAACATTTGTTTGACATTGGCAGAGAGGATCCCCTGATGGCTCGCAAAATTACCAAGCGTCAGCAGCAGATTTACGACTTCATCAAGGAATATCAGCAGGAGAAGGGCTATCCGCCCAGTGTGCGCGAGATGGCATCGGCCGTAGGCCTCTCCTCCCCCAGCACGGTGCATGCTCATCTCTCTGCCCTGGAGGCTCGAGGTCTGCTCAAGCGCGATGCCACCAAGCCTCGCGCCCTAGAGCTTTTTGATGAGGACGGATCTTCCGTCTCGATTTCCAAATCCGATGAACCCACAGCGCCCCGCGGAACGGTCTCGCTGCCGCTCGTCGGTCGCGTCGCGGCTGGGATTCCCATTCTGGCCGAGCAAAATATCGAGGACACCTTTACCATCCCGACCGAAATCGCCACAGACCAGGGCTCCTTTATCCTTGAAGTGCACGGCAACTCAATGATCAATGTCGGCATCTACAACGGTGACTACATTATCGTTCGCGAGCAAAAGAGCGCCATGAACGGCGAAATCGTCGTGGCCATGATCGATGGCTCGGCGACCGTCAAGACGTTCTACAAGGAGCAGGGGCGCGTGCGCCTGCAGCCCGAGAACGACACTATGGAGCCCATCTATGCGACGAACCCCGTTATTTTGGGTAAGGTTGTCGGATTAATGCGCCGGTTCTCGTAATGCAAAAACGCATCACCATATTTGATACCATCCGCGGGTTTACGATGCTATCGATGGCAGGTTTCCACGCCTGCTACGATTTGGCTTACCTATATGGATGGGATATGCCATGGTTTACCGAAACGGTTTTCCAGGATATCTGGCGCGCTAGTATCAGCTGGGTATTTTTGTTTATCGCCGGCTGGATGTGCACGTTCTCGCGCAATAACGTTAAGCGCGCCCTCAAATACGCGGCCGCGGCCTTGATCGTATGGATTGCAACTACACTGGTATCAGTCGACGATTCGGTAAACTTTGGCATCATTTATTGCATGGCGGTGTGCACCGCGGTGGTTGCACTCACCCGTCCGTTACTCCAAAAAATACCGGGCTCGTGGGGCATCGCAGTATGCCTTGTTCTTTTTACCCTAACCTGGGGCATTCCAAAGGCGGTCTACCCACTCCCCTACCTGGCATGGCTTGGATTCCCGGGCCCGGATTTTGTTTCGGGAGATTACTATCCGCTCATTCCGTTTGTCTTTATGTACCTTACCGGCTTCTTTACAGCCCAGGCATCACAAGCATCAAGGCACGAAGCGCCGGCATGGGCATACGCCAATCCCATCCCGGCGCTCGCAGTCCTCGGTCGGCATGCCTTACCGTTCTACCTGCTCCATCAGCCTGTCATTCTAGGCGTACTAGAGCTCGTTTATTCCGTACGATAGCGCTCAAGACGCGGCGCGATTCGAGCCGGTAACTTCGCCACAATGCGAACGCCGTCCTCTAGATATTCCTCATGCAGAAGGGTTCCCTGCTCATGCACCAGCGTGATGAGTGCGCCCTCGCGATACGGGATATCAGCGGAGAGCAACACATCGGTGGCAGCCGCCTCTCGAGCAATTCGGTCGACGAGATCGTCGAGCCCCTCGCCCGTCTGGGCCGAAAACAGCACGGCCTCGGGATAGCGACGACGGAAACTCAATCGATCGACGCTATCGAGTAGGTCGATTTTATTGAACACCGTAAGCGTCAAACGCTCGCCGGCACCGATCTCGTCAAGAACGCGATCGACTGCCTCGAGTTGGCGCTCGTAGTCCTCGTCAGAGGCATCCACAACTTTAAGGATCAAGTCGGCACCAAGGACCTCAGACAGCGTGGACTTAAAGGCATCAACGAGACCATGCGGTAGCTTTTGGATAAAGCCAACGGTATCGGTAACGGTCATGCCACGACCACCGGGCAAGCGATACGAGCGCGTCGTCGGATCGAGCGTGGCAAACAATTTGTCCTGTGAAAGCACCGTAGACCCGGTCAGGCGATTGAGCAACGTCGACTTACCGGCATTGGTATAACCGGCTAAGGCAACGCGAAACGCTGGCGACTCGATACGGCTCTTTGACTGGACATCCCGGCGCTGTTCAACCTGCTTAAGCTCGCGACGAAGCGCGGCGATCTTGTTGCGAATTAAACGTCGGTCAACCTCGAGCTGGCTTTCGCCCTGACCAAAGCGCGAACCAATGCCACCGCGTGTCTGCTCTTTAGCAAGATGGCTCCACATACCGCGCAAGCGGGGCAACAGATACTGCAATTGGGCTAGCTGCACCTGCAGGCGACCCTCACGAGTCTGAGCGTGCAGGCCAAAGATATCGAGAATCAACGCCGTACGGTCGATAATCTTAACCGGTTCGCCCACGGCTTTCTCAAGATACGACTGCTGAGAGGGCGTTAAATCATCGTCGAAGATAACAACATCAGCATCCATACGATGCACGAGCCCGCAAAGCTCCTCAACCTTACCGGAGCCGATAAACGATTTTGGATACGGCTTAACCAGACGCTGTGACAAACGCGCCACGCACTGAGCGCCAGCCGTATGGGCAAGGCGCTCAAGCTCGTCAAGCGAACGATCGAGCGGCCAGGCGTTATCGCGCCACTCAACTCCGACAAGAACGGCACGTTCGGGCTCAGGTGCTGTGGGAACAAGGGGAAACCGAGCCATTAGGCCGCCTCGATACGATGAAGGATATCCTCAACGACCTCATCGATCGTAAAAACGTCCATATCAAACCACACAATGCGGTCATCGCGTTTAAACCACGAAAGCTGACGCTTGGCATAGCGACGCGAACGCGTCTTGATGAGTTCGCGAGCCTCATCCATAGAAATCACGCCGTTAAGGGCATCGATAATCTCTTTATAGCCAATCGCCTGCATCGAAGTCAGGGCATCTCCCAGCCCCTGGTCCATAAGACCGCGAACCTCATCAACAAGACCCTGCTCAAACATCAGGTCGACACGAAGGTTAATGCGCTCATAAAGCGCCTCGCGATTACGCATCAATCCAAACCACAGAGCGTGATAATGCTCGCGCGGAACACTAAACTGCGACTTTTGCTGCGCGTAGGACACACCATCATCGTGCATTTCGAGCGCGCGAATCACGCGACGAACATTATGGGGGTGGATGACCGCAGCGGACTCGGGGTCACGCTCGGCAAGCAGCGCGTGCAGCGCTTCCTCGCCTATGCGCTCGGCAAGCTCCTGATACTCCGCGCGACGATCGTCCTCAAGCTCGCCCGAGGGAAAATCCATTTCATCCAGGGCGGCCTTGAGATACAAGCCTGTACCCCCGCAAAACACCGGTAGGCGGCCCTCGCCCAGCAAGCGCTCAACATGCACACGAGCGTCTGTCTGATACAGCGCTGCAGAATATGCAACGCCCGGTTCAACAATATCGACCAGGCGTAGAGGCGCCGTGCACTCCTCGGGTGCCATCTTGGCAGTGCCGCTATCCATACCTCGATAGATTTGCATCGCGTCACACGACAGCACTTCGGACGAAAGACGAATCGCCAAACGATCTGCGACATCACTTTTGCCAACCGCGGTCGGACCGACAATCGCAACGGCGGAAAGGCCTGCCCCGGGAGAAATCATTAGCGCGGCTCGCCCACAACGGATCCGGACAGATACCACGTCTTGGCAACGTCGATGTCAACATCGACAATCTTGCCAATCAACTGATCGATGCTGTAGCCCGCGGGAATCGGTGCATGAACGGTCTGATTCTTAGGACTCTTGCCCAGCAGCACCGCGTCATTCTTTTTGCTCGTACCCTCAATAAGCGCCGGAACAACGGTGTGGAGCTCACCCTGGTTATACTCGTGCGCTGTGGTCTCGATAACCTTCACCAGACGATTGAAGCGATCAAGAATTACCTCATGCGGCGTGGGATCGTCAATCTCGGCGGCCGGAGTACCGGCACGCTTGGAATAGATAAACGTATAGGCCTGAGCATAACGGACGGTCTCGGCAAGCGAGAGCGTCTGCTCAAAGTCTTCCTCGGTCTCGCCGGGGAATCCCACGATGATATCGGTCGAAAGCGCGATATTGGGCATGCGATTTCGGATGCGATCGACGAGTCCCAGATAATCCTCGCGCGTATAGCGACGATTCATCTCTTTAAGGATGCGCGTCGAGCCCGATTGAACTGCCAGGTGCAGCTGCGGCATGACGGCAGGCGTCTCGGCCATAGCGTCGATAGTCTCGGGCAGCAGGTCTTTGGGGTGCGAGGAAGTAAAGAAGATGCGCTCTACACCCGTATCGCCCACGGCACGCAACAGGTCGGCAAAGCGCGGCTTGCCAAACAGGTCGCGACCATAGGAGTTGACGTTTTGACCCAAAAGCGTGACCTCACGCACGCCCTGGCGTACGAGACCGGTCACTTCGTCGACAATCTCCTCGAAAGGACGGCTTTTTTCGCGACCGCGCACATACGGCACGATGCAATAGGTGCAGAAATTGTTGCAGCCCGTCATTATGGGGACCCAGGCGTGATACTGGGTCTCGCGATGCCACGGCATGCTCATAGCATCCGTGTCCTCGTGTTCATTGGTGCGAATATGACGCTTGCCGTCCAAGAACGCCTCGGCAATGAGCTCGGCAACATGCGCGATGGAATGCGTGCCAAAGATAACATTGACGTTATCGACATTGGTGAGCAGACCCTCGCCGTCGCGCTGCGCGATACAGCCGCCCACGGCGACCACACGCTTGCCCGAGGGCGAAGGCGGGAGGCTCTTACAAGAGTTGCACTGACCGTACAGACGGGTGTCAGCGGCCTCACGAACGCAGCACGTCATGAACACGACAATGTCAGCATGCTCTGGATCGAGCGCCATGAGGCAGCCATACGAGTCGAGCAGGCCACTCACACGCTCGGAGTCGTGCTGATTCATCTGACAGCCAAAGGTGCGGATAAAGTAGGTTTTACCGGCAAGAATATCGCGTACGGAACCCTGGTCCATGTGTATAAGTCCTAACGAGGTGGAATAAGCGGGATCAAAGAGGGCGGGCAAAGAGTAAAAACTCTATGCCACAGGCTTAACGTCGTCCATCACAACGTTATCCATGGCAGCTCGATTAATCTGATGAACGTAAATAGAAAGACGGATGGCCGTGCGCGACTCCCCGTTGATGAGGATGTCGGAGAACACCGGCGCGCAGGAAATATCAAACCCGGTCGGAATCAAAAAGCCGCGCGCGATAGCCACGGCCTTAATTGCCTGGTTGACGGCACCCGCGCCAACACACTGAATATTGACGGGAACACCATCTTTGACCATGCCGGCAATGGCGCCGGCAACGGACGCGGGCGATGATTTGCTTGATACCTTCAGGCAATCCATGAAGAAACTCCTGCGTTTAAAAGTACGTTTTAACTGCAATAACTGTATCGTACCGAGCGGACTCGGTAAAGATGCTATTCCTCTTTGGCAAGATCGAACGTCACGGTAATACGATCACGCGAAACACGAATCTTGGGGTCGCCGCAAAGGTTGAGATAGTACCGCGATGCAAGATCGTTAAAGTCGCGCTCGACGGCTCGCGAGAACTGCGCCATGTCGTCCTTGGCGATACGCAACCCGCGACGATCTTTGGCGAGATCAACCGGAGCAGACGCATGTGAGGACGAATCGCGCTCGCGTAGCAGGCGTGCGGTCACACCGCGAACGGGCTTAATCTGGCCCGCCAAGATACGATGCGCCGTACGCTCGGACATCTCAAGACCCAAACCCGAACAGATACGGATAAAGTCTTCCGCATCCGAAGCAAGACCCAGACGATCGACCACGGGAAGCTCGGCTTCGTCGTCGATAAACAAAAGACGTGAAGTATCGAGACGGCTGGAGGCCTGCGCATGCAGCGTCGCGGCAATCTCGGACGGAGACCCCAGATAGACATCACAGGCGCGCAGCTCCTCGAGGGCAAACTCGCAGGCGGCGCGAATGATGTTGTGAGGGCCACGGGCGCAGACATAGTGACCGTCCTCGTCCTTCACGGCCTGAGGCCAGCTGGACTGATCGGCGCGCTCGCCAAGGCGGTCGGTAGCGACGCTCACCTTAAAGACCGAGCCAAGGTCAACATCCGAAGCGACAACGCGTGCCTCGTCGGTGTTTTGCTTAATCGAGAACAAAGCCATGCCTCGACCGTGAACGCCCCAACGGTCCATCTTCATACTCTCGAGCTTGGAGGTAACGCGGGCATCAAAGATGCGCTCCTGCATATCCTGCGGCACGCCCGAGCCATTATCCAGAAAGACGAGCGTACGGACGCCATCTTCCTTAGTCGTGGCGAGATAGACCTTGTCGGCGCCGGCATCACGAGCGTTGCGCAGCATTTCGATGACAATATCCTCGACATGCTGAATGTCGTGCTTTGCCTGGCGCCGCTCGGCCTCCGAAACGCGGAGGCGGACATACCCCTCGCCAAGGTTCTCCTCGACGCGAAGGTTGCCCTCCCCCGACATCGACGCGATAAATGAGATGAGCTCGTTCGCGTCGTTCATGTTATTTAGCGATATCGACAGCGCGGCTCTCGCGAATCACGACGACGCGCACCTGACCGGGATACTCCATCTCTTCCTCGATCTGATGGGCGATGTCATGAGCCAAGACCGTGGACTGAGCATCGGAAATCTTGTCCGGCTGAACCATGACGTGAACCTCGCGACCAGCCTGCATAGCATAGGTACGCTCGACGCCGTCATGGGAGTTGGCGATCTCCTCGAGCTTCTCAAGGCGCTTGATGTAGTTCTCGGCCGATTCGCGACGGGCACCGGGGCGAGAGGCAGAAACGGCATCGGCAGCCTGGACCAGAACATCGAGCACCGTGTTGGGATCGACGTCGGCGTGATGGGCCTCGATAGCGTGAACGATAACGGGCTTCTCGCCATAGCGACGGGCGAGCTCGGCACCGATAACGGCATGCGGACCCTCGACGTCATGGTCGATAGCCTTGCCAAGATCGTGCAGCAGGCCGGCGCGCTTGGCAGTCACAACGTCCAGGCCAAGCTCGGAAGCCATCACGCCGCACAGGTCGGAAACCTCGAGGGAATGCTGGAGCACGTTCTGACCAAACGAGGTACGGTAGCGCAGGGCACCAAGGGTCTTGACGATCTCGGGGTGCAGGTCGTGAATGCCGGTATCGAAGGCAGCCTGCTCGCCAGCCTCGCGCACGCGCTGCTGAACCAAGTCGGCGGCCTTGTGATACATCTCCTCGATGCGGGCAGGGTGAATGCGGCCGTCAGCGATAAGGTTCTCAAGGGCCACGCGGGCGGTCTCGCGACGGACCGGATCGAAGCTCGAAAGCACAACGGTCTCGGGCGTATCATCGATCACGAGGTTGACACCGGAAACCTGCTCGAAGGTGCGGATGTTGCGACCCTCGCGGCCAATGATGCGACCCTTGAGGTCATCGGAAGGAATATGCACGGAGGTAACGGTGACCTCGGCGGTGTGATCGGCGGCACAGCGCTGAATCGCCAGAGACAAGATCTCCTGGGCGGTCTTATGGCACTCGGCGCGAACCTGCTGCTCGGACTCACGGATGATCGTAGCGGCCTCGTGGGTAACCTCACCACGAACCTTGTCGAGAAGCTCCTTGTGAGCATCCTCGCGGGTCAGGTCGGCGATGCGCTCGAGCTCCGAGGTCTGCTTGGCGCAAAGCTCCTCAAGCTCGCGGGAGCGCTTCTCGACCTGGCCAGCCTGGCTGGACAGCTGATGTTCACGCTTGTCGAGGGCATCGTTGCGGCGATCGAGGGACTCCTCGCGCTGCATCACACGGTTCTCGAGCGTACGAATCTCGCTCTTACGCTGCTTGTCCTCGGCCTCGGCGGCCTGCTTGTTCTTGATGATCTCCTCTTTAGCCTCGAGCAGAGCCTCTTTTTTGAGGGTCTCGGCCTGACGCTTTGCATCACCGATTAGGGACTCAGCCTGTGCGTGAGCCGACTGGATCTTTTCGTCGGCCTCGTGAAGACTACCCTGCTTGGCGGTGCGCATGTAGGCAATGGCGGCGATGGCACCCAAAACGATGCCAACGAGCGCTGCGATGATAGGCATGCTCACTCCTTTTTATGGATTCGTTACACAACAAAGCGAACCGTCCTTACGAACGGCTCGCGACATTTGAGTAATATGGGCGCAGCTTATGCGGGTCGGATACAGATAAACATATAAACAAACTCATCAAAGATGAGCACATATCACAAAGCAAATGACAGTGTTTATCGTACGTTGAACCGCAACAACTGTCAAATAAATGGACCCAGCAAGGCATCTAAAACGCGGTGAACGGCAGGAACACAAAACGCATGTGTCTAAACTGCGCATTCCTCACGTTCGGCATCCAGACGCGCCTTAACGGCATCGGCGGCGATGTGGTACGAAAAGCCCTTGCCCATCAAAAACCGGACGAGTTTTTCGAATCCACGCGTCTCGGGAACACGACGCTTCGCGAGCAAAGCCGATGCGCGAGCCAAGTCGTCCTCCACGGCGAAAAAATCCTCGGGATAGCCGGGGATATCATCGAGTACGACATGGCGGCGCTTAAGCTCAGTCTCAATCTTGCGCTGCCCCCAGCCGCGTCGTTTGCGTTCCTCGATAAAGTACGAACAAAAGCGGTTCTCATCTAAAAAGCGATACTCAGTGGCACGCTCAACGGCAAATTCAATCGCGGCCACGCGAAACCCATAGCGAGCCAACTTGTCACGGACCTCACCCGTGGCATGGTCGCGGCGCGACAGCATCTCAGTCACCATGGTAAGCGCGCATTTACGCTCAATGAGCTGCACCGCTTCGCGAAACTTATCCCAATCGCAGGGAAGATAGGGGCGATTTTTAAGAAACAGGCGCGCGACACGAACAGGAATCCAGATGGATCGCTCAAAACCGCCCTCGAGCTCACAGTCGATATGTGCACAAGGCTTTTTTGATGCATACCCACTCGAGAACGAAGAGGCCGCCTTCTTATCGGGAAAGACGACCGTGGCCTCGGTCACCGTATACGACATGAGGGCATCCGCTACTCGTCGTCATCATCGAGCATCGCGGAGCCATCGATGGCGTAAAGCTCATCGAACTCGTCAGTTTCGGGCTGATCGGTCAGCTCGACCTCGGACGGAGCATCGTCATCGAATTCAAGGCCGCAGGCGAGGCGAACCTTATGCTCGATCTCGTCTGCACAATCGGGGTGTTCGCGCAGGAAGGCCTTAGCGGCCTCGCGACCATTACCGAGCTTGTCCTCACCGTAAGCAAACCAAGAACCCATCTTTTTGCAGATACCGCACTCGACGGCCATGTCAAGAATCGAGCCCTCCTTAGAGATGCCCGTGCCGTACATGATGTCAAACTCCGCTTCCCGGAAGGGGGGCGCCACCTTATTCTTCACCTCCTTGGCCCGGGTGCGGTTGCCGATGATCTCGCCGCCGGACTTCAGGGCCTCGATGCGCCGCACGTCGATGCGGACGGAGGCATAGAAC
>CABSZR010000010.1 GCA_902482185.1 uncultured Collinsella sp.
GTCCACCACGCGGTTGAACGACTGCACGATGCCATGTTCGATAACGTAGCGTGTGGCAAGCGTGTGGATGGGAGAATCTGGCAGTAGTTTTTCCTCAAACTCTCCCGCGCAGGCAAGCACGTTGCCCTCGTCGGTGATGGCCACCGTCATGGCGCGCGTCTCGGGCAAAATGCGCCGGCACACCAAACGCGCCGACTCCTGCGTCAGACCGCCCTTAATGTCCTCGAGCATGGCCGAGGCCACCGAGAGCGTCTCCTCGGTGTACTGGGAGCGCACCGAATCGGGATTGAGCGTCAAAAAGATAAAGATGCACAGAAAGATGCACAGCAGCGCGCAGGCAATCACCGTGGCGATCGGCTCGATACCGGTCACCAAGGCAAAAATAAAGTACACCAGCACGCAAATGGCGCAGGCAACGGCAATGATGCGAAAGATTGATATTGAACTATCGCGCTGGGCGCGGCGGTCGATCATTCGGCCCCCTCCAGGATACTGATCAGTTGTGCGTCACGCCAAAGCCCGTCCATGATCTTGGGCCAAAAGCTCTGGAAACGCAAATAGCTTGCAGCGTTTTGGCGCGCATAGGCCTTTGCCTCGTCGATACCATGGCGCCAGATGCGCAGGTAGCCCTCATGCTCGCGGGTAAACACGCTGCGGACCATAGCGGTCTTGCGCACGCGGTCGTCGAGCTCGCGCGAAATCCACGGGCCCGGGTAGGGCATGAGCGATGCCGCCGTAACGGGAATGAGCTCCTTTTGATGCGCGGCAAATGTCAACTTGGCCCGTTCGTAGTACCAACGGTACACGTCCTGCATAAAGCGCGGCGAGCGCTTCTCGGACTCGGGCGGCAGATGGCGCACGGTCCACTCGTTATCGAACCACACGTCGTAGCCAAACATGCGCATGTTAAAGAGGTAATCCAAGTCCTCGCCGCGGGTGATAAACGGGTCAAAGGCCACACGCGTAAAGGCGCGGGCGTGCAGGGCCATCAGGCCGCCGCACACGTAGTTGGAGCGCGAGATGCGGGTGCCCGAGAGCGCCTTTTTCATCCAACGGTTGAACTCGATGCGCTTGGTCCACCAACGATGGCAGATGCCCGCCTTGTCCGTGGGAGCCAGCGGCGAGCCGTCGCGATCGTAGAAATAGCCGCTCTTGACCAAGATCGGCAAGCCCTGACGCGTCTGCTGCCCCAACGCATAGGTCGCGCGCTTCATAAAGTCGGCGTCGATGACAGTCTCATCGTCATCCAAAAAGATAACCGCGTCATGCCCCAGCACAGCGGCACAGGCTAGCCCCATGTTGCGGATGGCACCGTAGCCTCGCAGGCTCACGCACTCGCCCGAACCCTTGGGCGCGATCTGAGCAACCCGGTCTGCGATATGCGAGGCCTGGGTGTTGGTGACAACGGTGACCTTGAGCGTGGGATGCGCGTCGACAATCTCGTGCACGCGCAGCGACACATCGGCTGTGGCAGAAACGGGACAGACCACCAAAAGGATGATGCGCGGGATGTCACGTACCTGCTCAAGCGAGGCCAGGCAGCGGTCGAGTTCGGGATTGTCGGCGTTGAGTCGCGTCGAATGGTCATAGGTGCCAGGGGCGTTTGCGCAAGCGTCATCGCCCGCCCAATACGTTGGAATCACGACCGTGGCGTTCATGCCTTACCCTCCCTGCAACACAAAAACGGGACGCCGCCAAACACAGGCGACGCCCCGCGACCTAGCTGATTCCATCATACCCACTTGGGCAAATCATTGCTCGCAAGTCGCAATGTTTATTGCGGATAACCCCAAAAGAGTACCGTGGACAGGCACAATAGCCGCTCGCTCCTATGCGGCATGCTCTGCCGCCCGAGTCATGCGGGACAGGCGGACCAGCAGCATAAAGCCAACGACTAGCAGCACACCAATGGAAAGGACGCCCAGCGACGGGTTGCCGGTCAGCGAGGTGACGACCGACACCAGGAAGGTGCCCATGACGCTTGCATAACGACCAAAGATGTCAAAGAAGCCGTAGTACTCGTTGGACTTTTCCTTGGGGATAATGCGGCCAAAGTAGCTACGGCTGAGCGCCTGCACGCCGCCCTGGAACAGGCCGACCATAATGGCAAGCACCCAGAATTCGAAGGCGGTCTTTAGGAAGAACGCGGCAAACAGCACAATGCCCATGTAGGCGGCGACGGCCACCAGGATCATGTTGAGCGTGCCCACGCGTCCGGCGAGCTTGCCGTAGATGATGGCAGACGGAAAAGCAACAAACTGCGTAACGAGCAGCGCCAGCACCAACTGCGTCGAATCGATGCCCAAAGCCGATCCGTAACTGGTGGCCATGGAAATGACCGTGTGCACACCGTCGATATAGAAGAAGAACGCGATCATGTAGACCAGCACGGTCTTGTTGTGGGCGATCTCGCGCATGGTGTGTCCGACCTCGGAGAACACACCGCCCACGATGTGGCCGATAGTGTCCTCGGGACCGCGCTCGCGACCGTACTTTTGCTTATAGGTGCGAATGAGCGGCAGGGTAAAGATGAGCCACCAGGCACCAGTGATGATAAACGACAGACGCGTTGCCAGCATGGTGGGGACGCCAAGAGCGGGGCCACCCATAATGAGCGCCAGGCAGATGACGAACGGCACGGTGGAACCGATGTAGCCCCAGGCATAGCCCGAGCTGGACACGGCGTCCATGCGCTCGTCGGTGGTAATGTCGGGCAGCATGGCGTCGTAGAACGTCATAGAAGAGTTAAGGCCGATGGTGCACAGCACGTACACGGTCAAAAATGCCATGGCGGACATTGGGATAGCCTGCGCCAGGCAAAGAACCAGGCCCGTGAGGAAGAAGCCCAAGAAGAACTTGATCTTGTTGCCGGCGTAGTCGGCAAGCGCGCCCAGGATGGGCATGAGCATGGCGATGACCAGCGAGGCGATCGTCTGTGCATTGCCCCAGGCGACCACTAGGTCGGCCGAGGAAGCGCCGGTATTGATGGCGTTAAAGTAAATGGGCACCACCGAGGTATTGAGCAGCACGAGGGCCGAATTGCCCACATCATACATAACCCAGTTACGCTCGAGCTTGGTGTATTTCATGGACAGGGACCCTTCGTATTCGCCCGATATGCAGTTAGTTCATCGTACCCCAATTGTCCAGAACCGCCGGTAAGGATTCGGCAAAGGGGCACGCACGGGCCCTATTCCTCGCGGTCGAACTCCTCATCGGCTTCGAGCACGCGACCGCTGTAGTTGACGTGACTGGTCACGGCATCCATGTCACCGGTCTCGATAAAACGTGCGACCGTGCACTCGTAATCGACCAGCGCGCGATCAAAGACCTCGGGGAAACTCTCGTTCGAGACCTCGTCGGTAAAGGGATTCTTCCATGTCAGATGGCCCAGGTTGCCGGTGCGCTCGGGCAGCTCCGTCGTCACGCGATGGGCAAGGCCGTCGAGCAGCGAGTAGTCGTGCACCAAGCCCTCAACCAGCGAGATCGCGCGCGTCTTTACGGAGCCGGCCGGCTCAATCGCGCGGTAAAGTCGCTGCATATTGGCAACGGCAGCACCGTACTCCCCCGCCGGAATGTCAATGCCGTACACGCGTCCGGCAACATAGCTCATCAGCACGCCGGCCACGCGATTGATGCGATCGGTGGTGACGATCTCGCCCGCCGGCGGGTAATCGTCGACCGTAGCGCCGGCGCGTTTAAGCTGCAGCATCAGTACATCCAGGTCGCTCTCGATCACGGCATGGACCTGACTGCTCGAATTCTCAAGCTCTGAATCGGACTCCACGATGCCAAACTGCTGCTCATAGACAAAAGGATGGGCGTTGCGGTCGAGCACGTAATGAGACAGCAGGCCCAGCGCAAAAGCGCGACCCAAGCTGGCGTCGCGCGGCAGCAGATGCGACACGCCGTCGCGCAGGCACGCGAACTGGCGAGACATGCGCGACCGATGCATGACCTGCGCTAGCAGCGTGCAGTCGGAAACACGCGGTGTCAGAATGTGAAAGAAAAACGGGTCGGGGCCTTGGTTGCCCAAGATAAAGGCAATGCGCTCTTCATCGGACGTGATGACGCCCTGCGGAAGACGGTCGATGCTTTCCTCGCCAAACAGATGATGGGTGATAAGCGCGGGCATAATGATCCTTTCGATTTCATTCGATGCCACCCATTATGCCCACCGCGCGCCCATGCCAAACCTGCGATGGTAAACGACGGCACGCAGACCGTCTACGCAAGCCCCAAGTGTGCTTTAACCTCGGCAGCGCGACGGCGGGACACGGGCACCGTCGAGGTTACGCGATCAAGCCTGAGCTCCATAAGACCCGTGGAACCGATCTCGACATTGTGCACGTCTTCCAAATTGACCAGATAGCTGCGATGAACGCGAATAAAGCCCTCGGAGACCAAGCGACGCTCGAGCGAAGAGATCGACTCATTGATCAGGTACGTTCCCTCGGCGCAGATGGCGTTGCAAAAATCGGCACGCGCCTCAAAGTAGCAGACGTCTGCGGCGGGAATGAACACCTTTTTGCCCCCGCGGTCCACCGTCAGACGCAAAGGCTGGCGCGGAGCGTGGATAACACGACGGACACCCAAGGCTGCCTCGATCTTGTCGAGTGCCTTTGACAGGCGTGCGTCCTCGACCGGCTTGACGACATAATCGACGGCATCGAGGTTATAGGCATCAGCCGCATACTCGGCAAACGCCGTCACAAACACAACCACCGGCGGCGTCTTTAGGTTCTGCAGCGTCTCGGCAAGCTCAATTCCCGAGCGACCGGGCATGGTAATGTCTAAAAACAGCACGTCGGGCTTGTTCGACAGAATCGACTCCACGGCTTCGGTGACATTGCCCGCCTCGGCAATCTGACCTACACGCGTATCCTTTTCCAACAGATAGCGTAGCTCAGCCCTAATGGGAGGTTCGTCATCAACCACCAAGATGTTCCAGCCTTCGGACATATGCGCTTCCCCTCTTTTTCTCTCAATCCAACCGCGTGCTACACCGTTAGCGGCGCCGGCTCATGCGGCTCGCCGTTCAACTCAACGATGACCTGCGTTCCCACGCCCTCCTGGGACTTCACGCGCATGCCAGAATCTTCTCCGTAAAAGAAATGGATGCGCTGAAGCACGTTGAAGAGCGCCAGGCCGCAACCTCGCTTGACGGAGCCGTCGGCGGTAATGCTCTCGGGCTCCTCTCGGCGATGCTGCTCAAACAGATGCGCGCAGACTTCTTCGCTCATCCCGATGCCGTCATCTTCGACGATGATCTCCAAGCCGTCATCGGTCTCAAAAGCCCTAACACGAATAGAAAGCGGCTCGGTCTCGCGCTGCGCATGCTTGATGCAGTTTTCGAGCAGCGGCTGCAAGATAAACGGCGGTACCAGGCTGTCGTGCACCTCAAAGTCGATGTCGACCGAAACGCGCAGACGGCCGTCGCCATACCGGGCCTGCATAAGATTGATATAACGAGTGCCCTGTTCCACCTCGTGCTCGAGCGTGGTGAGCGTATCGGAATCAGAAAGCGTCTGACGATAGTAGTTGGAAAAGTCGATCAGCAGCGATCGCGCCTTGTCGGGCTCGGTTCGAACGAGCGACACGATCGTGCTAATGGTATTGAATAGAAAGTGCGGGTCGACCTGCGACTGCAGGGCGCGAAGCTCAACGCGAGCCGTGAGCTCGTCCTGGCGCTCGAGCTCAAAGCTCGCGAGCTGCGTGGAGATGAGATCGGCAAAGCCCGAGGCCAACGCCGTCTGGCGCATATCAATGCTGCTCAGGCGGGGATAGTACAGCTCGAGCGTACCCACGCAATGTCCGCGCACGGTAAGCGGCGCGACAATGCCGGCGCGCAGGCGGGGAAAATAACCGCCCGTCTCATTGGAGGTGTCGCGCGAAAACACGCTCTGCTCGCCCGTCTCAATCACACTGAGCGTGGTCTTGAGCACGACCGGGGTGCCGGCGGGACACCTTGTCGAATCCTCGCCCCAACTTGCCAACACCTGCTTGCCGTCGGTAAAGCAGATGGCAGAGGCGATGGTCTCGGACAGGATGATCTTAGAAGCACCCAGGGCAGCTTCGGGCGTAAGGCCGCGCGACGTGTAGGCGAATATTTTTGATGCGATGGCGAGCGTACGGTCGGTTGCGCTCGATGTGAGGTCGTCGGGGACCACAAAGACATACGAGAAAAAGAAGCACAGCATGACCATGCCGGCAATAACGACAACGCCCGGAACGGGATTGGGGTTATCGGTTAAATCCCAGATAAGCAGCAGGATAAGCGCCGGAACGACAACACCAAGCAGGATGGCCTGGACCACATGCTGGGCCGTGCGAAAGACCTTGGTAGAATTGTAGCTCTTGCCCAGAATCAGCCTGTTTAAATCCACCGTCATCCCCTTTTATCTACCGCACCCATAGCAATAAAGAGGGCCGCAAGCGACCCTCTCCATTGCATTATGCAATCAAATACTGTGTTTTACATCAAGCCATCGATGAACGGTAGCTTAGGCGCTGTACTTGTTTGCCTCGCCAAAGGTGCCGCCCTCGACAATCCAGCCGTCCTTCATGATGACGTCCATGTTGTCGGTGTTGAGCACGTGGATGTCGGCGGCGACGTCACCGTTGACGACCAGCAGGTCGGCGCACTTGCCGGCCTCGATGGAACCGGTCTCGTCCTCGATGTGGCACATCTTGGCACCGTTGAGGGTGGCGCAGGTGATGGTCTCGACCGGGGTGAAGCCGATCTTGTCGACGAACTCGTACATCTCCTCGATGGAGCAGGTGCCGTACGGGGTGACGAAGGAGAAGGAGTCGGAGCCGATCGTCATGACGACGCCGCGCTTCTTGGCCTCGCGCAGGCAGTCGTAGTTGCGCTGCAGCTCCTTCTCGACCAGGGTGCCCTCGTACTTGTCGTGCAGCTCGGGGACGTAGACGGGCGGATAGGTGGCGTACCAGGTGGGCAGGAAGGCGATCGTCGGGGTGAAGAAGGTGCCCTGCTCGGCCATGAGGTCCATGGTGCGCTCATCGATATCGAAGCCGTGAATCAGCTGCTCGCAGCCAAAGCGGACGGAATCATAGGCGGCGGCGTGGTTGTTGTAGCAGTGGCTCCACACGGGGATACCGACCATCTTGGCCTCTTCGACCACGGCCTGGATCTCCTCGGAGCAGTAGTGCTGGTCGCGACCGGAGTCCCAGCGCCAGATGCCGCCACCGGTAGCCCAGATCTTGATGGCATCGGGGTTCTCGCGCAGGCGACGACGGACGGCCTTGCGCAGATCCCAAGGACCGTCGACCTGGTCGCCCCAGGGATGGGATTCCTTGTTGAGCTCCTGGGTGCAGTGGTGGGAGTCACCGTGGCCGGCAACGCGGCAGAAGCCGAGGCCGGTGGCCAGAACGCGCGGACCCTTAAAGACGCCCTTGTCGATGCAGTCACGGATCTGGATACCAAAGCGGCCGATCTCGCAGACAGTGGTGAGGCCGTGAGTGAGGCAGTCGTAGGCCTGCTTGACGGCGACGGCCTGCTTCTCGAGGAGCGGCTGCATGACCCAATCGGTGTCATCGTCGGTCAGGTTGCCCGAGAAGTGCAGGTGGGTGTCGATCAGGCCGGGAAGGACGGTCTTGCCGGCGGCGTCGATAACCTCAACGCCCTCGGGAAGGTCCTGCATAGTGCCGGCGTACTCAATCTTGCCGTTGTCGTCAACGAGAACGAGGGAGTTCTCGACCGGCTCGGCACCGGTACCGTCGATGAGCTTGCCGCCAACGATTGCATACTTAGTGGACATGGTTCCTCCTTATGGATCCATATAGTGGGCGAGGCCGTGTTGGGTTAAGGCCTCACAAAGCTACCCAAGTGGTGCCGGGTTCGGTGCGCGGGAGAGAGGGCCCCGCGCACCCGATCCGCCCCGGCCAGGCGTTACTTTTTGCGGGAATTGGTGAAAGCCATGAGGGCCAGGCCAATAGCCAACCAGCCGATCACGATGCTCCATTCCACCATGTTGAGGGAGGCGGGAGAGAACGGAATCACGAGCAGGCCGATGATGATGGCACAGGCAGCGATAGCGAGGCCGATGCCAAACTTGCCGCCGGGCACCTCGTAGGGACGAGGCAGGTCGGGCTCGGTGAAGCGCATGCGCAGGCAGGCGAGGGCGACCATACCGCAGGAGAAGATGAAGGCGAGAGCCGACACGTTGGTCAGAGGGATGAGCATGTTCTTGCCTAGGAACGGACCGATGACGGTGATAACGCCCAGAACGACGCAGGCGAGCTTGGGAGCGCCGGACTTGGGGTCGACCTCGGCGAACTTCTCGGGCAGTTGGCCCTTGCGGCCCATGGCGAGCATGATGCGGCTCGTGGCGCCGTAGAAGGAGTTCATCGGGCCCATGGGTCCAAGCGTGGCGATGACGAGCATGGCCAGGTACAGGAGCATGTTGATGCCCTTGAGGCAGGCAAGCGCGGGAACCGGGCTCTTAACGAACTCATGCCAGTCGAGGATGGTGCCGAACGAGTAGATGCAGACCATGTAGAAGCCGCCGGCGGCCAGCAGGGCCAGGGAGATGATCTTGCCGAACTTGTTCCAGTTGAGGCCCTCGGCTGCTTCCTCAGCCTGCTGAGGAATGGTGTCGAAACCGGCGTAGAAGAACGGGGTCAGAACCAGGACCGACACGATGCCGGCGAACAGGCTGGCGCCCTCGGTAGCGGCCTTGCCGCCGCCAGCGCCGGTGACCTGGGAGAACACGGGCATGGCATTGTCCGGCGAGCCGGTGAACAGCGAGACGCCCATGGCGAGCAGCATGCCGCAGAGCAGAGCCTTGGTCAGGAAGGCCTGGAGCTTGGCGGCCGAGCTGGCGCCGCGGAAGTTGAGGAAGATGACGTAGACTGCAAAGCCGAGCGCGATCAGCGTCGGGAACAGGTAAACGTCGGCGCCCAGGATGGTGTAGAGCTTGACGGCGCGCAGCCACTCAAGACCAGGCAGGCTGCCGAACATCTCGGACACGAGGGTCGAAATGGCGATGGCCTCCCACGGGCACAGGATACCGTTGCCCAGAGCCAAAAGCCATCCGGTGATGTAGCTCAGCGTACGGCCAAAGCTACGATCGACATACTCGACGATGCCGCCCGAGATGGGGATAGCAGCCGTGAGCTCACCGAAAACAGCTCCGACGGGCACGAGGAAGATTGCACCCAAGAGGAATGCGATCATAGCGGGAACGGGACCGCCGCCCACGACCATCCAGTCGCCGACCTGCAAAACCCAACCGGTGCCGATGATGGCACCGAAACCGATGGTGAAGAAGTTCCAGAGCGAAAGCGTTTTCTTCATGCCGCCGTTATCCTCGACTGCAACTTCTGCGTTCTTGTCCGCCATTGTTCCCCTCCTTTCCTTTTTGACGCCCCTTGACGTCACCCCTTGCGCGGTCTGTTTTGCCGCGCTCTTTTATTTCGTGGCTTTAAGATACGGCCTTGGCGCAGCATGGCCGCCCATGGCTCGACCGAAGGCCGAACTCGCATATGAGCGGCGCCGTTTTTGGGACGAACGGCACGGTTTGACGTTCATTGTTGCCGCCCGCCCGACGGGCGTACGCTCATCGGACGCATAGAGAGATGTTTTTGAGGCCGTGTGTTTTGCGCCTTTCGTACCGTTTACCGAGCTTTTGACGCGCAGACCCATTTGTTGCACATCTTTTTTGTAGGATAGACAGGTTATACATGAGACAAGGCGGTACGAATGGCATACGGATACAACGACGGTGATCAACGGCGACAAAGCGTTCGCCTTGCTGGCCGTACCGCGCCGACGCCCAGAAGCGCCACGAGCAGCAATCCGCAACGTCCTCAAGAGCAACCCAGGCCTTCGTCTCGGCAGCAGGCAAGCAGAACGCGGCAGAGTGGCCGTCCGAGCACGGGCACAAGCGCGCAGCAAGATAGCCGCTTGGGCGCGCGCACTCGACAGCGTCAGGCCGAGGTTCCGCAACTGCGCCGCAACGGCGCACGTCAGCCCGGCATCCATATCAACCGCTTCTTTTCGCATCCCCAAGGCGGACGCGACGGCAAGCCTTACCGCTCGACATCGCACGCGAATGCCCCCGCCCTGCCGGCCCGTCGACTTCGCCTCGCACTGTGCTCTATCCTTACCTGTCTGGTCTTTGTGCTTATGAGCTCCTGTATGTCCCACGGCTCGGCCGGTCTCGAGCCCACCGCCGAGGACAAGCTGCTCAAGGCCCCCGTCGCGCCCGGTTATTCTTTCGCCTTTTCGACCCCGCGCTCGCAATGGCAAGCCGGCACGATGCCCCTTATCTATCAGATCGATCCTGCATGGTCTGAGCTGCCTTACGCCGGCGGCACCATCCGCCAAAATGCCTGCGGGCCTACGTGCCTCACCATGGTCTACATCTTTAAGACGGGACGCACCGATATGACCCCCGTCGATATGTGCGCGCTTTCCGAGGCGGGCAATTACGCCCCCACCGGTGCAACCGAATGGTCGTTTATGACGAGCGGCGCGTGGCAGTTGGGACTTAACGGAACGGAGCTCCATAACGATCGCGACTCGATGACTCAGGCGCTGCGTTCGGGAGCGCCCGTCATCGCCGCCGTTCGGCCGGGCACCTTTACCAACGTGGGCCACTACATTGTGCTTTACGGTATTGACGACGCCGACCAGATTGGAGTCTTCGATCCCAACTCGGCCAGCCGCAGCGCCCGCCGCTGGGGCGTCGTAGAGGTCCTTAACGAAGTCGAAGCCATGTGGGCCTACTACTAGTCATTGGGGACAGACTTAAATGAGTGGTCATTGGGGACGCTCTTGTTTGACTAGTCGTTTAAGAACGTCCCCAATGACTAGGTAGATACAAAAGCCCCGCAGTCGGAGCGGACTGCGGGGCTCATGAAGAGAGGCTAGTTTGTGGGCGCCTTGTCTGGCGCCCACGAGAGAGGCAATGGAGTAGAGGCTACTCGTGGATGCGGGTACCGGAGAGGCCGGCCATGGTCTCGGCGGCCTTGTCCAGGGCGCCGATGATGCAGGTGCGGCCCTTGCGGGAACGGGCGAACTTGATGGCGGCGCGGACCTTGGGCTCCATGGAACCCTTGCCGAACTGGCCCTCGTCGGCCAGGCGCTCGGCCTCGTCGGCGGTGATGTCCTCGAGCTCCTCCTGGTTGGGCTTGCCAAAGTTGATGGCGACATGCTCAACGGCGGTCAGCAGGAACAGAACGTCGGCGTCGCAGTCCTCGGCCAGCAGCTCGCCGCCCAGGTCCTTGTCGATGACGGCGGGAACGCCCTTGTAGCAGCCCTTGTTCTCGTAGTCGCGGACGACGGGGATGCCGCCGCCACCGCAGGCGATGACGATGAACTCGTTGTCGAGCAGGTTGAGGATGGAGTCGGCCTCGACGATCTTCTTGGGATCGGGGGAGGCGACGACGCGACGCCAGCCGCGGCCGGAATCCTCGACGAAGACCTTGGAAGGATCCTCGGCCATGAACTCCTTGGCCTGCTCCTCGGTGTAGAAGGGGCCGATCGGCTTGGTCGGGTTCTTGAACGCGGGATCGTCCGGGTCGCACTCGATCTGGGTGACGACGGTTGCGGCGTGCCAGCGCTTGTAGCGCTTGTGCATCTCGCGGCCGATGCCCTGCTGCAGGTGATAGCCGATGTAGCCCTGGGACATGGCGCCGCACTCGGGCAGCGGCATCTCGGGGGTGCCGATGGCGTCGTGGGCGGCGGCGAAGGCGTTCTGGATCATGCCGACCTGCGGGCCGTTGCCGTGGGTGATGATGATTTCATTGCCCTGCTCGATGAGACCGAGGAGGGCGTGGGCGGTGTTGCTCACGGCCTCGATCTGCTCGACGGGGTTGTTGCCGAGGGCGTTGCCGCCAAGGGCGACGACAATACGATCGGGCTTGCCAAGAGGCTTAGACATTGCTGGAATCCCTTCTGTAAAAGGCCTACAACCCATTAATAACCCGCGTCCGTGCGATACGCGAGTTTATTAAGGTTTATATTCTCTTTATCGCTCATTTTATTCATTTTGAAAATAGTTGAACGGTGAACGGTCGCTTTTGCCCGCTCAGCGTAAAGAATGCCAGCTTAAACATATCTAAGCCTTTTACGTGCAACTTTATTTTAATAGAGCAGGGATTAGACTAGATTATGCAAACCATATCTTTGCTAAACACAAAACTGACAGCGCAATATCTTACTCGCACTATACGAGATTCTATGCACTTATAAGTCGAGTATGCACCCCTGCAAAAACAAGGGGCTTTTCATCCAGCAAAAGGAATAAAGAAGGGCTCCGAAAAGACGGCAGCAACCCTGTCCTCCCCCGCGTCCCAAAGTGGCGCGAGGTTTCGCGGCAAAGCCGCGAAACAGCGAAGGGGACGGAATGCCCGGCCAACTACGTCCTTCATCCGCCCACACAATCCAAGGACGTAGTCGTAGCAGGATCTGAGGGCTGACCTTCGCGGACACTCCGCAGGACGAAAGAACCCCCGCCGCACGTAGTGCGCAGCGGGGGTTCTTTCATGTCCGAGGACGTCCGCGAAGGTCAGCCCTCAGATCCTGCGGTGGGAGACCTAGGCCTCGTTGTACACCGTCTTGAGCTTCAGCAGGTGCTGATAGCGGTCCATAGCGGCCTGCTCATTCTCCTTGAAGAGCTCCTCGGCGCGCTCGGGGAAGGAACGCGTCAGCGAAGCGTAACGGGCCTCGTTCATCAGGAACTCCTGATAACCGCCCGCGGGCTCCTTGGAATCGAGCGAGAACTTCTTGCCGGCAGCAGCCTCGGGGTTGAAGCGGAAGAGGTTCCAGTAACCGCACTCGACAGCCTTCTTCATCTCGGCCTGGCAGTTCTGCATGCCACCCTTCTTGATGGAGTGCATCTCGCAGGGGCTGTAGCCGATGATGAGGGACGGGCCGTCGTAGGCCTCGGCCTCGTGAATGGCCTTGAGGGTCTGAGCCGGGTTGGCGCCCATGGCGACCTGCGCCACGTAAACGTAGCCGTAGCTCATGGCGATCTCGGCCAGGGACTTCTTCTTGGTCACCTTACCGGCAGCGGCGAACTGAGCGACCTGGCCCAGGTTCGAGGCCTTGGAGGCCTGACCACCAGTGTTGGAGTAGACCTCGGTGTCGAAGACGAAGACGTTGACGTTGTGGCCGGAAGCCAGGACGTGGTCCAGGCCACCGAAGCCGATGTCGTAGGCCCAGCCGTCGCCGCCAAAGATCCAGAAGGACTTCTTGGTGAGGTAAGCCTTGTCGGCGAGGATCGCCTTGGAAGCATCGCAGCCGCACTTCTCGAGCTCGGCAACGTAGGCAGCGGCAGCGGTCTTGGAGGCCTCGGCGTCGTTGACGGAGTCGATCCAAGCCTGGCCGGCAGCCTTGAGCTCATCGGACGGACCATCGGCAGCGATGATGTCCTGGGTAGCGGCGATCAGCTTGTGCTGAACGGCCTCATAGCCAACGGCCATGCCCAGACCGTGCTCGGCATTGTCCTCGAACAGGGAGTTGTTCCACGCCGGGCCGTGACCGTCCTTGTCCTTGCAGTAAGGAGCGGTGGCAGCGGGGTTGCCCCAAATGGAGGAGCAGCCGGTGGCGTTGGAGATGAACATGCGGTCGCCGGCGACCTGGGTCACCAGACGTGCATAGGCGGTCTCGGCGCAGCCGGCGCAGGAGCCGGAGAACTCCAGGTAGGGCTGCTTAAACTGGCTGCCCTTGACGTTGGCCGCGATGAGCTCCTTCTTCTCGGAGACGTTCTCGACCATGTAGTCCCAAACGGGCTGCTGGTCCATCTCCTGCTCGGTGGGAACCATCTCGAGGGCGCCCTTGGGGCAGACCTTGACGCAGTTGGTGCAGCCCATGCAGTCGAGCGGGGACACGGCCATGGTGAACTTCATGCCCTTGGCCTTGGGGCCCATGGCGTCGAGCGTGCGGGTAGCCTCGGGCGCGGCAGCAGCCTCGTCCTCGGTCATCGCGAACGGACGGATGGTGGCATGCGGGCACACGTAGGCGCACTGGTTGCACTGGATGCACTTGGTCTCGTCCCAGTGGGGAACGACCACGGCGACGCCGCGCTTCTCGTATGCGGAGGCGCCCAGCTCAAACTGGCCGTCGGCGCAATCGACGAAGGCGGAAACAGGCAGGCTGTCGCCGTCCATGCGATCGATGGGCTCGAGCAGGTTCTTGACCTGCTGGGCGATAGCGGACTTGGTCTCCTCGGAGAGCTCGACGGGAGCGGCATCCTCGGCGGTAGCCCAGTCGGCCGGAACCTCGAACTTACGGAAGGCGGTAGCGCCGGCATCGATGGCCTTGTGGTTGGCGTCGACGATAGCCTGGCCCTTCTTCATGTAGGACTTGGTAGCCGCGTCCTTCATGTACTGCAGGGCGTCCTCGGCGGGCAGGACCTTGGCCAGCGCGAAGAAGGCGGACTGGAGCACCGTGTTGGTGCGCTTGCCCATGCCGACCTTAGCGGCCAGGTCGATAGCGTCGATCAGGTAGACGTTGACGTTGTTGTTCGCGATGTAGCGCTTGGCCACGGCGGGCATGTGCTCGGCGAACTCCTCGTCGCTCCACTGGCAGTTGACCAGGAAGGTGCCGCCCGGCTTGACGTCGCGGACCATCTTGAAGCCCTTAACGATGTAGCTGGGGTTGTGGCAAGCGACAAAGTCGGCCTTGGTCACGTAGTACGGCGAACGGATCGGAGAATCGCCAAAGCGCAGGTGCGAGACGGTGACGCCGCCGGTCTTCTTGGAGTCGTACTGGAAGTAGGCCTGGACGTACTTGTCGGTGTGGTCGCCGATGATCTTGATGGAGTTCTTGTTGGCGCCCACGGTGCCGTCGCCGCCCAGGCCCCAGAACTTGCACTCAATCGTACCGGCGGGAGCCACGCTAGGAGCGGGCTTCTCCTCCAGGCTCAGGTGGGTCACATCGTCC
>CABSZR010000011.1 GCA_902482185.1 uncultured Collinsella sp.
GCACCAGCACGGCGGTCACGCCGATGATGATGCCCAGCATCGTGAGGAAGGAGCGCCCCTTTTTCTCCCGGATGGAGTCCAGGGCCATGCGCAGCGCGTTCATGGTGCCACCCGCGCCGGCGGGGCGCTCCAGTCCACCAGCACGCCGTCCCACAGGCTGTCGTGGACGATTCTCCCATCCTTCACCCGCACGGTGCGGTCGGCCTGGGCCGCGATACCGTTGTCGTGGGTGATCAGGATCACGGTGGTTCCCTCGGCGTTCATCTGGCGCATGAGGCCCAGCACCTGCTCGCCGGTTCTGGAGTCCAGCGCCCCGGTGGGCTCGTCGGCCATGATCATGGTTGGGTCGGTGACGAGCGCGCGAGCCGCGGCAACGCGCTGCTGCTGACCGCCGGACATCTGGTAGGGATACTTGTCGAGCACCTGACTGATGGACAGGCGCGCTGCCACATCCTGCACGCGGGTCGAGATCTCTGCCGAGTTTGTGCGGGCGATGGTGAGCGGCAGGGCGATGTTCTCGCGTGCCGTGAGCGTATCGAGCAGGTTGGAGTCCTGGAAGATAAAGCCGAGCTCCTCGCGGCGGAACTGCGAAAGCTTAGCCTGCTTCATGCGCGTCACGTCCTGCCCGTTGATGCGGATCGTGCCACTTGTGGCGCTATCGATGGTCGACACGCAGTTGAGCAACGTCGACTTGCCCGAGCCCGAAGCGCCCATGATGCCAACAAATTCGCCGCGGTTGACGGTAAAGCTGACGTCGTTGAGCGCGCGGGTCACGTTGCCCAGCGCTCCATATACCTTTTCGAGATGCGCGACCTCCAGTACCGGGGTCGCCATGTGCGTGGTTTGCATACCGAGTCCTTTCTTGCAATTAGTCTACGGCATCTATAGTCGCAAGAAGACGAGTCGGCTACCATCGATATGGCTTACGCTTGCCTTACCGTTGTGTAAGGTACTCGTAGCCACCCTGCCACGTGTTGATGTTGAGAGAGGACTCCTGTTGAAGACTGTTCATGTTGCTGCTGGGATCATTCGCAAGGAAGGATCCGATGAGCTGCTTGCCGTGCAGCGCGGCTACGGCGACATGCAGGGACTTTGGGAGTTCCCCGGTGGCAAGCTCATGCGCGGCGAGACGCCCGAAGACGCCGTACGCCGCGAGCTCATGGAAGAGCTGCAGGTAAAAGTCACCAACCTGCGCGATTTTTACACCGTTGAGTACGACTACCCCGATTTTCATCTCTCAATGGAGTGCTACTACTGCTCGCTCGCCGATGAATCCGATGAGCCCCAGAAGCACGACCGCCAACTCGATATCCGCTGGATTCCACGTACCTCGCTTGCCACGGTGGAATGGATGCCCGCCGACAAGGGGCTTATCGATGCTCTGATTGAGTTGAAGGAAGACCGGCTCGAGACAAGCTCCGCCGATGACGCCGTGCCCAACACAGCCGACAAACCCGCCACCAAACCCAAGCGCGCTCCTAAGCGCCGCAGCAAAAAGCGTCCCAAGCCCGGCCTGCTGGACGGCATCGACACCTCGGACCTTTCCGCCGACGAGCGTGAGCTCGTGCGCCGTCGCGCCGCCATCAAAAAGTCCATGAAGGGCAACAAGCGCGCCAACACCAAGCCCGAGCTGCTCGTACGTCAGCGCCTACGGGCCGCGGGCCTTACGGGCTATCGCTTGGAATGGAAGGTACCCGGCAAGCCCGACATCGCCTTCCCCGGACGCAAGATCGCCATCTTCGTCAACGGTTGCTTTTGGCACCGCTGCCCCAAGTGCAACCCGAGCCAGCCCAAGCGCAACGTTGAGTTTTGGGAGGCAAAGTTCCGTCGCAACGTCGAGCGCGACCGAGCCGCCATCGACGCGCTTACCCAAATGGGCTGGACGCCCATAACCATCTGGGAATGCGAGCTCAAAAAAGACCGCATCGACGCCACGATGGAAAAGGTCATCGAGCAGGTGCGCGCCGCAGAACCGCAGCGCTAACAGCGAGCATTCACACGCTCCGCACGTCCGCGCCACATCCACGTCACAAACCTTAGAAAGCCCTTAAGCCCAAAACCTTTCAAGAGTGTTACTCGATACCTCTGACCTGCGGTTTCATTGTTACATCAAACCTGATTAAGCCTTTCTTTAGCGCTTCTTTGCAGCAGTCGCGGCATAATACTGCCAACGCACGGGACCTAGCAGCATACCCCGTGCGCAACCTTTTGGTGGACATCGAGGAGGCCGCACAAGCATGCATTCTTCCAATGACGCAGCACAGCAGCCATCCCTAAAACATGCAAACCTTTTCTCCTTCCCCCCGACACAGAGAAACGGCCTCCTCGACTCCCCCACCACAAAAACCAAACGCTCTGCAGACCAACACCTCAACCTGCAGACATCCTTCGAAAAACTCCAAGCCTCACTAGACCAGGCATTCCCCAACCAAGCCCGGGCATACTAATCCCCCATCAGCAAAGAAGCCCTAACGCCCCACCCATTTCCGCCCTAACGCCACAAGGGCGACGACCTCGAGTAGGTCAACTTGGGAGGGACGAGGGCTTAGTCCCCCAATCTTTCCGCAGGGGGCAAAAAGCCTCGCCGCACGAAGTGCGCAGCGAGGCTTTTTGCATGCCCGAGGACGATTGGGGAACTAAGCCCTCGTCCCTCCCCGGGATATGTAGCGAGTCGGAGTACCCTTGCTGTTACTCTGCTTTGCCCACAGAGTTAAGGTTGGTCATGCGGATCTTAACCAGCTCGGTGATCTCACGCATACCCTCCTTGGCCGGCTTCTTGGGATCGAAGCAGGCGGGGTTCTCGGCCATGTAGGCCATGAAGCCCTTGGTGTAGGCCTGACGCAGCTCGGTGGCGTAGTTAACCTTGCAGATGCCGTTCTTCACAGCCTCGGCAACCTGCTCATCGGGCACACCGGAGGTGCCATGCAGAACCAGCGGCACGTCGACGGCGTCGCGGATGGCCTTGACCACGGACTGCTCGATGTGCGGATCGCTCGTGTACACGCCGTGGCTGGTGCCAACGCCAATGGCCAGCGAGGTGCAGCCGGTGCGCTCGACGAACTCCTTGGCCTCGGCCGGATCGGTGTAGGGGCTCTCGCCCTCAACCGCGGGACCGTCGTCCTCCTTACCGCCAACCTTACCGAGCTCAGCCTCGACGGGCACGCCCATGGCGCGGCCAGCATCGGCGACGGACTTGGTCAGGGCGATGTTGTCCTCGAAGGACTCGTGCGAACCGTCGATCATGACAGAGGTGTAGCCGGTGCGGAAAGCCTGCATGCAGCGGTCATAGCCATCGCCGTGATCGAGGTGCAGAGCGACGGGCACGGAAGCGCGCTCGGCGGCAGCCTTGACCATGCCGTAGAAGTAGTCCAGACCAGCGGTCTTGATGGTGCCCGGGGTGGTCTGCATGATGACGGGGGACTTGGTCTCCTCGGCAGCGGCCAGAACGGCCATAACAAACTCGAGGTTCTCGACGTTGAACGCGCCGACAGCGTAGTGGCCGGCCTGAGCGTCCTTGAGCATCTTTTCGGTGGTAACAAGTGCCATGAGCGTTTGCTCCTCTCCCTCGCCCGCATCTGGACATCGGGCGTAGTTGTTCACAAGGCGTTTTACCTTGCGTTTTTCTGCGCTCATTGTATGAAATTCAGCGGCTTTGCACGTGCGAGATATTGAGCCCGTGCAGGTCAATACCGTCGTTTTTGAAAAGTAAACGGAAGGAATTGGAGCCGAGTGGGCGTGTTCAATATTGAATTTTGTGCGTTCAGCGTCTTTCTTTTATAGAAAAGATAAGTAATCGAAAGGTGTTTTCTTACTCAAAAAGAAAATGAACGAAAATAGAGTCAACACAATTCCTGCAAATTTAGCCGAGAATGGAGCAGACATGGCCCAAGCTACCAACCGTGCTTTTGCCGACGAACGCCGTACCGCCATTATGGAAATGCTCGAGCATAATGCCTCGGTGCAGGTAGCAGAAATCGCCCAGACTTTTGGCGTGTCCTCCGTTACCGCCCGTGCTGACCTAGACGCGCTCGCCGAGTCCGGCAAGCTGCGCCGCACGCATGGTGGCGCTGTGTCGCTCCAGAAGCGGCTGACCGTATCCACCCAGGATCGCCGCATCAATGTCAACGTCGCCGCCAAGCAGGCCATCGCGCAAAGCGCCATCGAGCTCGTCAATGACGGCGACACGCTGCTCGTCGACTCGGGCACCACGGCGCTCGAGTTCGTCCGGCTCCTCGATCAGCGCGACGGTATCACCGTCATCACGGCAGACATTACCATTGCCGATTACATCGACGAGAGCATGCCCTCAGTCGATGTCGTCATGCTAGGCGGAGCACTGCGCAAAGGCCATCGTTATTTGTACGGACCGCTCACTATGCAGGCGCTCCAAATGGTCCATGCCGATCTGGCCGTCATGTGCCCCGGCGCCTTTGTCCCCCGTTGCGGCTTTACGACCGACTTTCCCCAGATGGCCGAGACCAAAACGGCTATGGTCGGTGCCGCCCGTCAAAGCGTCGCCCTCATGGACGCCAGCAAGGTTAACGGACGCGGCATGTACCGCTTTGCCGAGCTTGCCGATGTCGACTCCATCGTGATGGACCGTGACCCCGACCATGCCGTCGCCACCTCAATCGCCGAGATCGTCGTCGACGCCCACCCAAATCTCGTCATCGCCGGCGCTTAAACAAAAACCACCACAAAGGTGCCTGTCCCCTTTGTGGTGGTTTGAGCGTTAAAAGCGATATATCGCTACTTGGAAAGCTCGTCGGCGAGAACCTCGATCTGAGCGCGCGAGGCGTCGTTGAGCGAGCCCAGCACGGTCACCTTGTTCTGCGCCAGAGTGATGTCCTTCATGCCCTCGAGCTCCTTGGTCATAACCTTGGCAGCGGTGGGCGCCCAGGAGCCGGCCTCGACGAGTGCCACCGTACGGTTCTGGTAGGCGTGCTCGGCAAGCGTATGGATAAAGGTGCTCACGAACGGGAAGATCTCGCCCTGATAGGTGATGGAGGCGAGCACCAGGCGGTCATAGCGGAACGCATCCTCAACGGCCTCGGCCATGTCGTCGCGAGCCAGGTCAAAGACGGAAACCTTCTGGCCGCGGGCCTCGAGCGCAGATGCAAGCTCCTCGACGGCAGCCTTCAGATGGCCGTACACGCTCGCATAGGCAATCGTGATGCCCTCGTCCTCGGGCTGATAGCTCGACCAGGTGTTGTAGGTGTCGAGGTAATAGCCCAGATTCTCGGTCAGCACGGGGCCGTGGAGCGGGCAGATAATCTGAATGTCCAGGTCGGCGGCCTTCTTGAGTACGGCCTGCACGAACTTGCCGAACTTACCGACGATGCCAAAGTAGTAGCGGCGAGCCTCGCAAGCCCACCCCTCGGGATCCTCGATGTCGTTGGCGCCAAACTTGCCAAAGCCGTCGGCACTAAAGAGCACCTTGTCGGTGGACTCGTAGGAGAAGATCACCTCGGGCCAGTGAACGTTGGGGGCGCCGATAAAGGTCAGGCTGTGGCCGCCCAGGTCGAGCACGTCGCCCTCTTTGACGACCATCTTGCGCTCGGGGTAGTCGGTGCCAAAGTAGTTGACCATCATGCGGAAGGCGCCCATGCTGGCCACAATCTGTGCCTGGGGATAGCGCTCCATAAAGGCGGCGATACCGGCGGAGTGATCGGGCTCCATGTGATGGACGACCAGGTAGTCGGGCGTACGGCCATCGAGCACGGCCTCGAGGTTGCCGAGCCACTCGTCGACAAAGCCGCCGTCGACTGAATCGGCGACAGCGATCTTTTCGCCCAAGATAACGTAGCTGTTGTATGCCATACCGTTCTCGGACACATCGTACTGGCCCTCGAACAGGTCAATGTCGTGATCGTCGACGCCAATGTAGCGGATATCCTTGGTGATCTCCATCAGGCAAAGCCTCCTAGATAGACAAAAGAACCCGTCTATCATAACACTCGGCAGTATCCCAACTGTTATCTGCCGGCATCCATACCGATTGTTATTGAAATACGATAAAGCGCCGTTTACCTGCACAAACTATGAGCGTGGTATCGCCGTACTATGTCGAATGATGAGCTGGCCGGGAATACGAATGGCAACGGTTTTGCCCGCCGTACCCGCCTCGGGAACCGCATGCTCAAACACCTCGCGTCCGCGCTGATGTAGATCGAATCGCACGGTCGTGAGCTCGTTGTGTGCCACAAAATCATCGAGCGAATCGTCGACGCCCACCACGCTCACGTCCTCGGGCACGCGCAGACCGCTATCGCGCAGCGCTGCAATCGCGCCATTTGCCATCTGGTCGTTTGCCGCATAGATCGCCGTCATGGCGCGATCGTGCTCGGCCAGGTACCTGCCAGCCTCGTAACCGCTGTTGGCAGACCAGTCGCCCTCGAGCGGCTCTGCCGGCTCGATGTGTTTACGCTCGAGTGCATCCTGCCAACCGGCTCGACGAAATTGCTCGTCGACCGAGAACGACGGGCCGCCAATATAGCGAATCTGCTCGTGCCCCAGCTCAAACAGGTGATTCATAAGCAATAGCGAGCAGCCGTAATGGTCGGAATCGACCGTGGTCACGCGCGGATGCGCGTACATGGTAACAATGACCGTGCCAATGCCCGGTAGAGGATCAAACGTTTCAAAATCGGGCGCCATGCGACTCATACCGATGATGATGCCGTCCACGGGCAGCGCGGCCATACGACGCGTGGCCTCGGCAAGCGAAAACTCCTCGGTCTTGGACATCTCGACCAGCGTGATGGCGCAATTATGCTCGCGAGCAGCGCTGGCGATGCCGTCGATCATTGAGAGGTTGCCAAACTTGGTGACATCGTTGATGCATAGGCCGACCGAATGGTAACGGCCGTCGCGCAGCGAGCGACCGGCATAACTCGGACGAAAGCCGAGCTCTTGCATAGCGGCCTGCACGCGCTGGCGCGTCTGCTCGTTAACGTTGGGCAAGCCGTTGGCGACGCGCGAAACCGTCTGCTGCGAAACGCCGGCAGCGCGGGCGACGTCGGCCATGGAGACCGGACGCGAACTGGTATCGTTGGACGGGCGCCTTGCCACAGGATCACCTTCACCCTTGCGAGATTTGAATAGCGTGAATGCCGGCCCGGGCAGAAATACATCCCGCGCCGAGGCCCGCTATCGTCGGACGCATGTTAACGTACTCTACTTTTTCTATCTGCATCTCCTCTGCTTTATAAGTCCATACGGCAGTACCGTTCACGGCCGTATTTCTACCGATTACCAGATTCTCAAAAAGTGACAAGCGTTGTGTTATGAGTACGTTAACATAGCCCGTAACGTGCGGTATCGTGGATACTGAGTTCACGCCGCTTCAAATTGTTAACGTACTCATAACGACGCAAAACTCACCCGTGCGCGCCAAGGAAAGGACTCCCATGACCACCCCCGACGAAAAGACATTCGCCACGCTCACTAAGCTGTTTGAGGAGGAGTTTGGCCCCATCGGCGACCGCCAGGTGCTCTACGTGCACGCGCCCGGCCGTTCCGAGATCAGCGGCAATCACACCGACCACGAGGGCGGCCACGTTATCGCCGGCTCGCTCGATGTCGCCGTTGACGGCATCGCCGTGGCAACCGACTCCAACAAGGTTCGCGTTGCCGACGAGGGCTATCCCACGTTTGAAATCGCGCTCGACACGCTAGACGTTCAGGAGTCTGAGAAGGGCACCTCCGCAAGCCTCGTCCGCGGCATGGCCCACGAGATCGCAGCCCTTGGCGTTGAGCCCCACGGCTTCGACTTCGCCTTCACCTGCTCCGTCCCCTCGGGCGGCGGCCTTTCCAGCTCTGCCGCCGTCGAGGCCGCATACGGCCGCGCCATGGAGACGCTCTGGGGCGCGCCCGCAATTGAGCCCGTCGCACTCGCCCAAATGAGCCAGCGCACCGAGAACAACTATTATGGCAAGCCCTGCGGTCTGATGGACCAGGCCGCCGTATGTCTGGGCGGCCTTGCCTACATGGACTTTGAGGACCAGGCTCAGCCTAAAACCCAGAAGCTCGAGCTCAACTTTGAGGATCACGGCTATGCGCTCGTGCTCGTTAAAGTGGGCGCCGACCATGTGGCAGCTACCGACGACTACGCCGCCGTTCCGCGCGAGATGCAGGACGTCGCCGCCGAGTTTGGCAAGGCACGCCTATGCGAGGTAAACGTGGCCGACTTTGACGCCAAACTCCCCGAGCTGCGCGCCAAGCTGGGCGACCGTGCTTGCCTGCGCGCCGTTCACTACTGGTACGAAAACGGCCTGGTCGACAAGCGCTGGGCTGCCCTGAACGCCGGCGACATCGATCAGTTCCTGGTCCTGACGCGCGAATCCGGCGCCAGCTCTGCCATGTACCTGCAGAATGTCATTGCCAAGCTGGGTTCCGAGCAGCCTTCGATGTATGCCCTGGCACTGGCCGAGCATGTACTCGACGGCCGTGGCGCCGTTCGTATTCACGGCGGCGGCTTCGGCGGCACCATCCAGGCCTTCGTGCCGCTCGATCTGGTCGACACTTTCATTGCCAAGATGAACGGCTGGCTGGGCGAGGGCTCTGCCCGTCATTACACTATCTCTGACAAGGGGGCTTACGCGGCATGGCTGTAATGACTGACGTGCGCGAGGCCGCGCAGGGCCTGATTGAGTACGCCATCCACCGATCGATGATCGGCCAGGACGATCGCATCTGGGCATACAACACCATTTTGGAGTGCATCGGCGCCACGGGCCCCGCACTCGACATGACTTGGGCACTCAAGACCGAGAAGATTTCGCTCTTGCACCCCGATACCCTGCCCGACTTTGACCTGGAGGGCACGCTTGCCGCGCTTTCCGAGGCCGCCGTTGCCAACGGCGCCGCCGAGGACACGGCGTCGGGCCGCGACCGCATCGCCATGCGCATCATGGGCGCGCTCATGCCGAGGCCTTCGGTTGTAAACGAAGAGTTCAACGGACGCATGGGCGTCAACGAGCCCCGCGCCGCGACCGACTGGTTCTATGGTCTGTGCTGTGATGCCGGCTACGTGCGCCGCGCCGCCATCGCGCGCAATATCAAATGGAGCACCCCCACCAACTGGGGCGACCTGGAAATCACCATCAACCTGTCGAAGCCCGAGAAGGACCCGCGCGATATTGCCGCGGCCGGTGCCGCCAAAAACACGGGCGAGAAGTATCCCGCCTGTCAGCTGTGCATCGAAAACGAGGGCTACCCTGGACGCTCCGCTGCAGCCGACGGCGGCGCCCACCCCGCCCGCCAGAATCTGCGCGTTATCCCCATCCAGCTCAACGGCGAGCGCTGGGGCTTCCAGTACAGCCCGTACGCGTACTTTAACGAGCACTGCATTGCCATGAGCTCCGAGCATCGTCCGATGCACGTCGACCGCAAGGGGCTGACCTGCCTGCTCGACTTTGTCGACCTGTTCCCGCACTACTTTATTGGCTCCAACGCCGACCTGCCCATCGTGGGCGGCTCGATTCTGTCGCACGACCACTTCCAGGGCGGCGCGCACGAGTTCCCCATGATGCATGCCACCGAAGTCTCGCATTTTAACGTGCCCGGCTTTGACCAGGTCGGCGGTACCGTGTTGCAGTGGCCGCTCTCGGTACTGCGACTGCGCTCGCACGACCGCGCCCAGCTGCTCGACGCCGCCGAGAAGATTATCCTTGCCTGGCGCGAGTGGACCGATGAGTCGGTTGGCGTCATCGCGCACACAGCCGACGGCGTGGCGCACAATACTGTGACGCCCGTCATCCGCCGCGTTGACTCCCGCGGCAACGCCGGCGGCGAGATCTACGAGGCTTACCTCGCGCTTCGCTGCAACATCACGACCGACGAGCATCCGCTGGGCGTATTCCACCCGCATGCCGAGTATCACCATATTAAAAAGGAGAACATCGGCCTGATCGAGGTCATGGGCCTGGCCATTTTGCCGCCGCGCTTGGTTCCCGAGCTCGGCGCTGTCCGTGAGCACCTGTTGGCGGCCAAGACCGATGCCAGCTACGACCTTGCCGGTGCGCTCGAGGGCGACGACCTTTGCCGCGGCCACGCCGCATGGGCCGAAGATGTTTTTGCCCGCCGCGCCGACGAGCTTACGGCGGACAACGCCATCGACATCCTGCACGAGGAGGTGGGCGTGGTGTTTGGCCACGTGCTCGACAACGCCGGCGTCTTTAAGTGGGACGAGGCAGGACGCGCCGCCCAGCAGCGCTTTATCGACTCGCTGTAGCACGCGAGCTCGAACGTTCAACAGCAGCCCGCACGACATAGCCACCTACACGACAACGGCGCCCGCCGGCAACATCGCCGGCGGGCGCCGTTTTCTGATGCAAGGGTAACTAATTTGCACCAAAACAAGGAGTGTCCCAAACTGCCGGCAGAAAAAGAACGTCCCCAGATGCCGACCTAAACCCACACATTATTCGATGGAAAAACGTGGTTACCTCCCACATTATTCGAAGGAAAAACGTGGTTCATTCCCACATTTTTCGATGGAAAGACCAACACGGTCTTATACTAACCATGATCGTTAGGAGGCAGTATGCAGCGACAGCTAATGGACGAACTCATCGCTTGGAAATCTAGGGCAAACCGCAAGCCCCTCCTGCTTAAGGGGGCCCGCCAGACGGGAAAAACCTGGCTTCTCAACGAATTCGCAGGCCAGCAGTATCAAAACGTCATCCGTTTTGACTTTATGCTCGAACCGGGCGCACGCTCGCTGTTCGACGGAAGCCTTGACCCCAAACGCATCATCTCCCAGATGGAGCTCCTGCGCGGCCAGACCATAACGCCGACAGACACACTCATCATCTTCGACGAAATCCAAGAGGCACCGCGTGGCATCACCTCGCTCAAATACTTCAACGAGCTGGCGCCGGAATACCATATCGTGGCAGCCGGCTCCTATATGGGGCTCGCGCTCCGACGCGAAAACGAGTCGTTCCCCGTCGGCAAGATCGACCAGCTTACCATGCGCCCCATGGGGTTTGTCGAGTTCGTTCGTGCCGTCGATGGCGATCCGCTCGCAGATGCCATCCTTGCCGCAGACATGGACCTGCTGACAAACGTTTCCGAAAAGCTCGAGCGCCTGCTCAAGGAATACCTCGTTGTCGGTGGCATGCCAGAAGTTGTCTCCGCTTTCGCCGCCTCCCACGATTTCATCGAGGCCCGCAGGCTTCAGCAGCAAATCATCGAAGCTTACGAATCCGATTTTGGCAAACATGCACCCGCCCGCATCGTCGAGCGCATGAGGTTGGTTTGGAAATCCCTTCCCGGCCAGCTTGCAAAGGAGAACAAGAAGTTTGTCTATGGCGCCCTTCGTCCCGGAGCGCGCGCACGCGATTTCGAGGAAAGCCTCCAGTGGCTTACGGACTACGGAATCGTTCATAAGGTGCCACGTGTTTCCGCTCTAAAGGCGCCGCTCTCGAGCTACGAAGACCTCTCGGGCTTCAAACTGTTCTGCATCGACACCGGCATCCTCGGAGCGCTCTCCGGTCTCTCTCCGGCCATCGTTCTTAACGGATCCGCTGTTTTTACCGAGTTCAAAGGTTCGCTGACCGAACAATACGTCGCGCAGGAGCTTTTG
The DNA here is from genome assembly GCA_902482185.1 of uncultured Collinsella sp. GTDB lineage: Bacteria > Actinomycetota > Coriobacteriia > Coriobacteriales > Coriobacteriaceae > Collinsella. Next base: position 11,591 of record CABSZR010000011.1, read on the forward strand.
CTCCAGGACAAAACTCCCGCGTATTGGTCCTCTACCTCTGGCAATGCCGAAACCGACTTTGCCATCGACCATGCGGGAACCGTGCTTCCGCTTGAGGTCAAGGCGGCAGAGAACCTTAAAGCGAAGAGTCTGAAAATAGCCTGCGAAAAATTCAAGCTCGAGCGTTGCGTGAGGAGCTCCCTGGCGACATATAGAGACGAGGGCATGCTCGTCAATATTCCGCTTTGGGAGATTGGGCAGATCGACAAGCTGGCATAGGCGCTGTGGGGACGCCCCGCAAGGACTGTCCCCAGGTGCCGGCAGAAAAGGAACGTCCCCAGGTGCCGGCTTCTGAGTTGCGGTGGAATAGGGACTGTTTGGTGCCCGAAAGGGCGATTTTAGTCCGTATTTCACCGCAACTTATGAGGGGATGGTTAAAGGGTGCTGAGAGTGGGAGTCCAGGCGATGGTGGGGGTCGCACCGTCGAGAACCTCGTTGATGGTGGCGGCCATACCGGCGAGGAGGCTGTTCTCACTTACGGTGAGCGTCTTGTAGCCGCCGGCTCGCATGAGCTCGCGAATCACCACGGCGCCAGCCAGAATCACACCCGCGCGCTTGGGCTGCACGCCCGGCAACGCGGCAATGCCTGCAACATCCAACGCAGACATGCGCTCGATAGCGGCCGAGACCTGCTCCAGCGAAAGCTCGCGCAGGTGCACAAAGTTCGAGTCGTACGGCTCCAGTTCGTGGACCAGCGCCACGAGCGTGGTGACGGTACCGCCCACCGCAACGAGGCGCTCGGCACGCTCAAAGTCGCTGGACAGGCCCTCAAAATAGGAGGAGAACTGCTCGCCCGCCCACGCGGCGGCAACCGCAAGCTCGCCGTCCGCAGGCGGCAACGCGGAGAAGAAGCGCTCCGTCACACGACGACAGCCAATGTCCAGCGAACGCGTGCCCTCCAGCGCAAAGACCCCGCGCTCCGGAGCGTATACGCCCGTCGCAAGCTCCGTCGACCCGCCGCCCGAATCCGCTACGATGATGCGCTCGCCGGCAAAGTCATGCGCCACGCCAAAAAACGTCAGGCGCGCCTCGACCTCACCCGGAATCACCTGCGGTTCGAGCCCCAGCTCGCGCAAGCCGTCCAGCAGCAGGGCAGCATTGGACGCATCGCGCGCGGCACTCGTGCACGTGGTGCAGATGCACACAGCCCCAAAGGCACGCGCCTCGTCCACAAACATGCGGCATGCGGCAAGCACGCGCTCGACCGCCGCCTCGCAAAAGCGGCCCGTCGCATCGACGCCCTCGCCCAGATCGGTAATATCGGTATGCTTGGACGATTCCACAATCGCTCCGCCCTCGACCTGGGCCAACACCAGTCGCGACGACACCGTTCCCAGGTCGATCGCGGCTACCTTATAGCGTTTGCAATTTGTCATTGCGGGCTCCCCTCCGGGCGCTATTTGCCATTGGACACGACCGTCTGGCCCTCGACACCGTTAAACCCAAACAGCATGTCGAGCGCCTGGATGTACCACGGCGCGTCCTTACCGACTTCTTCGATTTCCTTGGCAACTTCGCTGGCCTTCTTGGCGTTCGACGACTTCTGGCTCGACGAGGCATCCGAATCGCCGTCCAGGCCCTGCACTTCAATCCTCTTTTCGCCGGGCATCACCAAGCCCAGGTCCTCGGATGCCGCATCCTTGATACCCTCCTCCGAGAGCAGCTTGTCGACGCTTTTTTGCAGCCCATCATTGTATTGCTGGCGAATCTCGACCTGCTTGGCCAAGATGTCGCTCGAACGCTTTGCCACGTACAGGTCGCGCACGGGGAAATACAGGCTCACGAGCACCAGGGCGACGACGATGCCGATGAATAGCCCTCGCTGAGGACCGTGGGTAAAGTCGTAGATCGCCTTAATCACCGCGTTGTCGTTGGCGTAGCGCATAAAGTCCGAACCCGAAAGACGGCTCGAGGGCCTGCTCGATTTGTCGTGCGTCTGGGCCGAGGGACGCGACGCATGTGTCGAACGTGCCGGGCGCACCGGTCCATCTGTCGAAGTATTCACTTGAGCATTGGGGCGCGAGGTACTTGTCGGGCGCTGCATGGAGCGGTCGGCGCCGGCGTAGGCGGACCCACCGAGCTGCACCGTGCGCGCACGGCGAGGCGACGGCTCACGCGAACCGGCGGAATAGTACCTGTTGTCGTAAATCTGATCCATGTGCGCCTTGTGCGGTTGAGGTTTGTTTGCGCTAAGTATTCTAGTTATAGCACGAGCGTGCGCACCACCTTCGACAGCCTTTGCTCGACATAAAAAAGGCGCTGAGCCATATGGCCCAGCGCCCACAGCGCTTTGCGGCGTCCAGCCAAGGCGGGGGCGGAACCGAGTCAGCCTCCCCCTCGCCAAATTCGCCCGTTTAGCGAATGTTGTAGAACGCGGCCTTGCCGGCGTAGCGCGCGCTGCCCTCGAGCTCGTCCTCGATGCGGATGAGTTGGTTGTACTTGGCGATGCGGTCGCTGCGGCACGGGGCGCCCGACTTGATCTGGCCGGCGTTGACGCCCACGACCAGGTCGGCGATCGTGGAGTCCTCGGTCTCGCCGGAGCGGTGGCTCACGATGCAAGCGTAACCGGCCTCCTTGGCGGTCTCGATGGCCTCCAGCGACTCGGTGAGCGTGCCGATCTGGTTGACCTTGACCAGGATCGCGTTGGCGGCACCCAGCTCGATGCCCTTCTTGAGGCGCTCGGTGTTGGTGACGAACAAGTCGTCGCCCACCAGCTGCACCTTATTGCCAATGCGGCGGGTAAGCTCGACCCAGCCGTCCCAGTCCTCCTCGGCCATGCCGTCCTCGATGGAGATGATGGGATAAGTGTCGACGAGCTTCTCCCAGTAATCGACCATCTGGGCGCTCGTGTACTCAACGCCCTCGCCCTTGAGCTCGTACATACCGGTCTCAGCGTTGTAGAACTCGGTGGACGCCGGATCCATGGCGTACATAAAGTCGACGCCGGGCTTAAAGCCAGCCTTCTCGACGGCCTTGGTGATGTACTCGAACGGCTCGGCATTGGTCTTAAGGTTGGGGGCAAAGCCGCCCTCGTCGCCCACGCCGCCGCCC
>CABSZR010000012.1 GCA_902482185.1 uncultured Collinsella sp.
GATATGAGCCCTTCACCACGACCCCGCACGACCTGCACGTCATCGATTGCTAGCCCATTTCGATAGATTTTTGGGGCGGGGCGTCCGGATCGATTCGGACGCCCCGCGTTCTCTTTTTATGCGCTCGCCGCAGGCGCCGTCTGCAAGTGTATAATTTCTGTCGTATGTAATTTGGACGCTTGTGCGTTCTGCCCATAACAAGAAAGGTCGCTATGCCTACCATTTCTACCGCCGACTTCAAGAACGGCCTCGGTCTCCGCATCAAGGACAAGGTCTACACCATCGTCGAGTTCCAGCATGTCAAGCCGGGCAAGGGCGGCGCGTTTGTGCGCTACAAGACCCGCGACATCAAGAGCGGCCGTGTCGTCGAGAACACCTGCAACGCCGGCACCAAGTTCGAGAGCGTCATGCTCACCACCCGTGAGTTCCAGTACCTCTACAACGATGGCGCCGACTACATCTTCATGGACAACGAGACCTATGAGCAGGTTCCCGTTCCCGAGGACATGGTGGGCGAGAACTCCAAGTGGCTGCGCGAGAACGACATCTGCCAGCTGCTCTTCGCCGACGATGAGCTCATGGGCGTGACCCCGCCGATGTTCATCGAGACCACCATCGTCCAGACCGACCCGGGCTTTAAGGGCGACACCGTCCAGGGTTCCACCAAGCCGGCCACGATTGACACCGGCGCTGTCATCCAGGTCCCCATGTACCTCAACGAGGGCGAGGTCATCAAGGTTGACACCCGCGACGGCAAGTTCGTCTCCCGCGTCTAGCAACCAACTCTTCTAGGAGGACTCATGCCCCAGGAAATCAAGATTGACGGCATCGGCATTTCGCCCGATGTTCTGACCGCCATCGTCTCGCGCGCCGTGTCCGATGTCGAGGGCATCGCCTCCGTTGGCGTCAAGGACCTTGCCACTAATCTTGTCTCCATGATGCTCTCGTCCAAGGCGCCGGCTTCCGAGCCGGCGGTCGAGGCCGAGGTCGTTGGCGACAAGCTCGCACTCACCGTGCGTGTCGTGGTGTTCTTTGGCTATCCGTTCAAGAAACTCGCCGAGGCCGTTCGCGCCGCCGTGGTCGCCGCCATCGATGCTCAGGTGGGCGTCGAGGTCGAGCGCGTTGACGTTTGCATTGACGGCCTCGTTTTCCCCAAGGAGTAACCTTTGAGCCTTAAGGTTTATCGCGGGCGCACGCTTGCCCGCAGTCAGGCGCTGCAGCTGCTGTTCCAGGCCGAGGCCACGGACAGCCCGCTTGAGCGCGTCCTCGAGGGCGATTTCCTGATCTCGAAGGGCCCCCTCGACCCCTATGCGCTTGAGCTTTGCCGTGGTGCCTACGAGCATATCGATCGCATCGACTGCGCTCTGCGCTCCGTTGCCAAGAACTGGGACCTTATGCGCATGCCCGGCGCCGACCGCAATCTGCTGCGTATCGCCGTTTACGAGATGCGTTTCCTCACCGACGAGGAGGTCTCGGACGCCATCGTAATCAACGAGGCCGTCGAGCTCGCCAAGGCCTATGGCACCGACCAGTCCGCGTCGTTCGTCAACGGCGTGCTGGGCAAGATCGCTCGCAGCGAGGAGCTGCCGGGCGAGGACCTGTACCAAGAGCTGCTGGCCGAGGATCGCGCTCGCGAGGAGGCACAGGCTGCCGAGGCGGCCGCCAAGGTCGCTGCCGCTCAGGCTGCCGCCGGTGTACTTGCTGAGGATGCGGACGCTGCTGAGGCCGTCGAGGCCGACTCCGTCGAGGAGTAGCCATGCCAGAGGGTTCCGTCCGCAACTTCGACGAGATCTCGGACCGTCTGGACCAGATCATCGCTACCGTTCGCTCCAAGGATACCTCCTTGGAGCGTTCGCTCGATTTGTTTGACGAGGCGATTGAGCTGGGCTCCCGCGCGGTCGATATGGTCGACAAGTTTGAGCTTACGCCGCGTGAGGCCGACAAGCTCGAGCAGGAATATGATGAGGATGCGGCAAACGAATCCCAGGATAGCTAGGCCGCATCTCCGGATACGAATGGTTGATGGCATTCATGAAACGCGTGCGTCTTGATGACGAACTGATTTCACAGGGCATCTGCGCCGATCGCGCGGATGCCCTTCGCACTCTTATGGCCGGCTTGGTCTCGAGTGGCGGTGAGCGCTTGACTTCGCCGGGCCTTAAGGTGATCCCGGGGCTGCCGCTGCATGTGAAGGGGCGCATTCCCTATGTTGGCCGCGGCGGTCTTAAGCTCGAAGGCGCGCTTGATGCGTTTGGCATCAATCCGACGGGCCTTGCCTGTCTGGATGTGGGCTGCTCTACCGGCGGCTTTACCGATTGTCTGCTCAAGCGCGGAGCTGCGACCGTTGTCTCGGTGGACGTGGGTCGCGCCCAGTTCGATTGGTCGTTGCGCCAGGACGATCGCGTGACGCTGCATGAGCGCACAAACGTGACGCAGCTGCCTGAGCTTGGCTATGCCGGCACTATCGACCTGGCTGTGTGTGATGTCTCGTTTACCAGCATCGCGAACATTATCGATGCGGTACTGGCGTGCCTGGCGCCTACGGGTGCATTCTGCACGCTCGTAAAGCCGCAGTTTGAGGCTCCGGCGGCGCTGGTGGGCGAGGGCGGCATTGTGACCGATCCCGCCGTGCGCCGCGATACACTCGTGGCGGCGGTTGAACTCTTTGCTGCCAAGGGCCTGTTCCCGGTCGATGTGTGCGTGTCGCCCATTCATGGTGCCAAGGGCAACGTTGAGTTTTTCCTGTACGGCACGAGATTTGACCCCGGCGATCGCTCGCAAGACGAGCTGCAATCCCAGGTATCGGTTATGAGCGAGAAAGCTGCAACGCTATGAAGGTCTTTCTGGTTCCCAATTACTACAAGCAAGAGGCGGTCGAGAGCGGCCTGATGCTCGAGCTTTGGCTGACTCGCCAGGGCTATGAGGTCGCATGGGCTGCCGACCAGCGATCCAAGATTCAGAGCACGCCTGATATTGACGGCTCCGATCTGGTCATTACGCTCGGCGGCGACGGCACGTTGCTGCGCGCTGCCCGCATCCTCAACCATCGCGAGATTCCTATCCTCGGTCTTTCCTATGGTCACCTGGGCTTTCTAACTGCTGCGAGCCCCGAGGAGCGCGACATCCTGCAGGTCGTGAGCGACGCCCTGTCCGGTGAGCTGCACGTGAGCCGTCGCGCCACCATCGCCGCGGATATCGTGTCCGTGCGCGAAGATGGTACGAAGGATGTCGTGCGCACCTTCGCCCTCAACGACATGGCGCTTACGCGCGGCCCCCTGTCCGATATGGTCGAGTTTGACATCACGGTGTCCGGTCACCATATCGACCGCCTACGCGGTGACGGTGTCGTCGTTTCGACGGCGACTGGTTCTACGGGTTACGCGCTCAGCGCCGGTGGCCCCATCGTGAGCCCTGACTATACGGGCATGGTCTGCGTACCCATTGCGCCGCACACCATTCAAGCTCGCGCTTTCTTGACTTCGCCGAGCGATGTCGTCGAAATCTTTATGTCTGATGACCGTCCGAGCGTTCCGGCGATCGCTATCGATGGACAGTTTATTACCTGCGATGGCACCGTTGAGAGCGTGGCGGTGCGCCGCGGGCCCGGAGATGTGTTGCTGCTGGATTACGGCCCCGAGAGCTTCTATAACTCGGTGAGCCGCGTATTCTACGGAGTCCGCCATGATCGATGAGCTGCAGGTTTCTAACATTGCACTCATTCGCGAGGCGACGCTGGTGCCGAGTGCCGGCCTGACTGTCCTGACTGGCGAGACCGGCGCCGGCAAGACCGCGCTGCTCTCGGCCCTCAAGCTTATTTTGGGTGAGCGCGCGGATTCGTCGACGGTGCGCGAGGGCGAGGCGCTCGCGAGCGTCGAGGCACGACTCTTCGACGGTCCACATGACACGGAGGGTTTCACCGTGCAGCGCAGCCTTTCTGCCGAGGGCCGCAGCCGCGTCAAGATTGACGGCCGCATCGCCAGTGTGCGCGAACTTTCGGAGCGCGTTGGTGTGATGATGGATCTGTGCGGCCAACACGAGCACCAGCGCTTGCTCGATCCATCGCATCACGTTGCGATGGTTGATGCCTGGGCGGGGCGCTCTGCGCTCGAGGCGCTGGATGCGTACCGCGCCTGCTTTAAAGCATCGCGCGCTGCCGCCAAGGAGGTTCGACGTGTCGAAGAGGCCTCGCGTGCGCAGGGGAGCCGCGTCGAGGAGGCGCGCTTTGCCCTCGAGCGCATCGGCGAGGTCGACCCCAAGCCGGGTGAGTATGAGGAACTCGAGGAGCTGCTGCCGCGCTCCGAACATGCCGAGGTACTGGTTGCCACGGCTAACGATGCCCATTCATCGCTTGCCTCTGAAGGGGGAGCGCTCGATGCCGTGAACAGCGCCGTGGCAGAGCTTTCCCGAATGGCTACCGTCGATCGCAAACTCGGCGACATTGCCGATGCACTTTCGGATGCCTGTATCTCCCTTGAGGATTGCGCGAACGAGCTTCGTGCCTATCGCGATGGCATCGCCTTCGACCCGCGCGAGCTCGCACGCATGCGTGAGCGATATTCCGACCTCAAGGGCCTGTTGCGTCAGTGGGGTCCCACCATGGACGATGTTTTTGCCATGCGCGATCGCTCGCAAGAGCTGCTGTCCCTGGTCGATGATGGCGATGAGCAGATCAAAAAGGCGCGTGAGGCACTCGGGAGCGCCGAGCGCGAGTTGTTTGCCGCTGCCAAGGCACTTAAGCGCGCACGCAATACGGCGGCCCCGCGCTTCTGCCACGAGGTTGGCCGCCAGATGGCTCGCCTGGAGATGGGCGGCGCCGAGCTCGTCTGGGAGTCACGTGATCTTCCCCGTGCTGAATGGACGCCCGTTGGTCCTTCGAGCTACGAGCTGCTATACCGCAGCGGTGCCGGCTTGACGCCACGTCCCCTGCGCCGCATTGCCTCGGGCGGCGAGTTAAGTCGCGTCATGCTGGCAAGCAAGGTTGTCCTCGGTAACGCGGACGGTGTTGATACGCTGGTGTTTGACGAGGTCGATGCTGGTGTCGGTGGCTCCACGGCGCGTGCACTCGCGGGCGTGCTGGCAGATCTCGCCTCTACGCATCAGGTGATTGTCGTAACCCACTTGGCGCAGGTCGCCGTCATGGCCGACAAGCATTATGTTGTCAGCAAGGAACCAGGCGATGTTCCCCAGACGCATTTGGACGAGGTAACCGGCGAAGCGCGTACCGCCGAGATCGCCCGCATGTTGAGCGGCGATCAGTCCGAGGCAAGCCTGGCGCACGCCAAGCAGATGCTCGAAGAAGCTCGAGGTTAGGTCGTATCAGCGGTGTTGGTGGGACAAAATAGACTGAAATTTTTGTCCCACTACGCGTTTTACTCAACGACCTTATCCGGCTGGATGAGCTCCTCGTAGTAGCTGATATGCTCACGCGCGTCTTCAATCTCGGGCAGCAGGAAGTTGTAGATGACTTCGATGATCATCGTGGCACTGATCTTGGAGAACGCAAAGTCGCCTGTCGTCAGCAGCGCTTCGTGGTTGACGGTATTAAAAGTGTAGTCTGCCAGGCGCGCGAGCGGGGATTTACTGTCGCTGCTGATGACGACTACGGTTGCGCCGCAGTTGCGAGCCGCTTTTGCCATGCGATTCAGTCGGCGCGATTTGCCGGAGTTTGAGATTAGCACGATGACGTCACCCGGGCGCAACGTGAGCGCAAAGCCGATTGATGTCTCGCTGATGGTGCTCGCCATACAGCGCAGGCCCAGCTGCGAAAACTTAAACGTCGCATCGAGCGCGACCGCGTTCGTATTGCCCACAGCCGCAAACTCAATAACCCCTGCATGCTTAAGGGCATGCACAACAGCCGCCAGCGTATCGTGGTCGATCCCGTCGATAGTCGCATTAAGCTCGCTCACCTTGGCAGCCAGGATGTTCTTGAGGCTCTGCTCCATATTGTCGAGCGAGACCTCGTCGGTCAGGCCCTCGTTGCGCTGGCTTTCCAAATCCCTCGCCAACGAAAACTGAAAGCTGCGGAAGCTACCAAAGCCCAGCTTGCGGCAGAAGCGCGAAACGGTCGCCTCGGACGTGGCAGCGGCACGCGAAAGTTGGGCGGCCGTCAGACGTGGCGCCTCGGACTGGTGCTCCAATATATAGTCGACAATGCGCTGCTCGGACTCGCTGTATCCCTGATGGGTACTAATGAGGGAAAGTGCGCTCTTGCTACTATCGATCATGGATGGCTCCTGGTTGGCATGAAAATCTAGCTTGATTTGCAATGCCATAGTATACGGGCATTTTCAATTACAAGATACACCTTGCCGTTTCAAGTGTTGATGGTAAACTTTCACTTACCGTTTACGGTTATGAAAGAACCTTTCACCGGAGATTTGCACCTTAGCTCTTCTCACGCGGACGGTAGGTTGGTATCTTTCAGTTGTGGAAAAACGCGCATCGAAGCGCGTGTAGGGGAGCGCCCGCGGGCGCTGTACTCAAGAAGGAGGGACACATGGCTAAGTTTGACATCATCGCCGCGACCGGTTGCCCGACCGGCATTGCGCACACCTTCATGGCGAAGGAGGCGCTGGAGAAGGCAGCTGCCGAGCGCGGTCTGACCATTAAGGTCGAGACTCATGGCCAGGTCGGTGTCGAGAACGAGCTCACCAAGAGTGAGATCGCCGGTGCCAAGGCCGTCGTCGTCGCAGCCGACAAGGATGTCCAGGCTGAGCGTTTCGCCGGTAAGCCCATGGTTTCCGTTGGTGTTTCCAAGGCCCTGTCCGTTGAGGCCGCCGGTAAGCTGATTGACCGCGCGCTCGCCGCCAAGGGCGACAGCACGGTTGCAGCCGCTGCCGATGTCGAGGACGAGGTCGAGGAGAAGGAGTCCATCGGCCACATCATCTACAAGCACCTCATGAACGGCGTCAGCCACATGCTGGTCTTCGTCGTTGCCGGTGGTGTTCTGACCGCCGTTTCGTTCCTGTGGGGCATCACGTCCTTCGATTCGACGGCGTCTGACTACAACAGCTTTGCCGCTATGCTCAAGATCATTGGCGGCATCGCCATGAACCTCATGGTTCCGGTGCTCTCCGCCTACATCGCCGAGTCTATCGGCAAGCGCCCGGCGCTCGTCCCCGGCTTTGTTGCCGGTATGATTGCCATCCAGGGTCTGCCCGTTAACGCCGATACCGGCATGATCGACGCCGGTGGCGCAGGTGTGGGCTTTGGCTTCCTAGGCGGCATCGTCGGCGGCTTCCTCGCTGGCTATGTCATCCTGCTGCTCGAGAAGGTCTTTGCCGGTCTGCCCAAGAACCTGGACGGCCTCAAGGCTATCTTCCTGTACCCGCTGTTCTCGACGGCAATCGTCGGCCTGGTCATGCTCGGCATTTCCGGCCCCATGGCTGCCATCAACACCGCCATGATGGACTTCCTCAAGGGCCTGTCCGCCTCTGGCGCCGTTGTCCTGGGTCTTGCCATCGGCTGCATGTGCGCCTTTGACATGGGCGGTCCGGTCAACAAGGCCGCTTACGTCACCGGTACCGCTATGCTCACCGAGGCTCTGGCCGCCGGTGTCGGCACCGATACCTACAACTTCGGCACCAACTTCATGGCTGCCGTCTCCGCCGCCTGCATCGTTCCGCCGCTGATCACCACCTTTGCCGTCGTTGTCGGCAAGAAGTATTTCAGCCAGGAGGATCACGACGCCGGTGTCGTCAACCTCATCCTTGGTTGCACCCACATCACCGAGGGCGCCATTCCGTTCATGACCAAGAACATCTGGCCCGTCATGCCCATCATGATGCTCGGTTCCTCTATCGCTTCGATCCTGACCATTATGTTCAACGTTCACGATCCGGCGCCTCACGGTGGCTTCCTGGTCCTGCCCGTTGTCGAGAACGGTCCGCTGTGGGTCCTCGCGATCCTCATCGGCGCCGTGGTCGGTGGCATCCTGTTCGTGGCCTTCAAGAAGTACGACTTCGAGAAGAACCAGAAGGCCGCTCCTGCAGCCAAGCCCGTTGAGACCCCCAAGGCCGCTGCCGTCGAGGCCCCCAAGGCCGAGGCTGCCGACTTCGTGAAGGTCGAGAACGTCTTTGTCGCCGAGGACTTCGCTTCTCGTGACGAGGCTCTGAGCTTTGTCTCCAACCAGGCCGTTAAGGCCGGTATCGCCGGCGATGCCGACGCCGTGATGAACGCCTTCCTGGCCCGCGAGGCCGAGGGCACCACGGGCATGATGGAGGGCTTCGCCATCCCGCATGCCAAGTCCGACGCCATTACCGAGGCTGCTGTCATCGTCGTCAAGGACGAGTCCGGCGTGACCGGTTGGGACACCATGGACGGCGCTCCCGTTAACGTGGCTATCGCCCTGCTCATCCCCGGTGCACAGGCCGGCACCACGCACCTCAAGATCCTGTCCAAGGTCGCCGAGGCGCTTATGGACGAGGGCTTCCGTGCCACCGTCAAGGGTTCCACCGACGCCGCCGAGATCGCCAAGACGATTAACGCCCGTCTGGTCTAATCCCGCAACACGCGAATAGCATCGCCCTCTGTACAAAAGGCGAGGACTCCACCAGGAGCCCCCGCCTTTTTCTATCCCTCCCATAAGTTGCGGTGAAATAGGGACTGTTTAAACGATTCAACCCCAAATTCAGTCCCCATTTCACCGCAACTTACAAAAGGGCATAGAGGGAACTGCCTATCGAGTCCTTGTTGCGAACAGATCATCAGCCAGAATTCCGTTCGGACGATATTACTCTGGACCGACCGAGTTTCCGTAGCTCGCCTGCCGGGCGGGGCGGTTAAGTTTGTCGCGAGTTCCGCACGCAAAGGAAAGCACTTAATGTGCTTTCCGTCTTGCGCAGGACTGTAGAGCAGCAAACTTAACCGCCCCGCCCGGCAGGCGAGCGTGCAGGAACGACATCCGTCCAATAATTCGTGCAAACCACAATGAAAAACCGTTTGATGTGAGTTAATATAAACAACGTCGTGAATCTGACTCCTGCCACATGCATGACAGGGGTTAAACACAAAAAAGGAGTCAATTATGGTTTCTGAGAAGGCTACCCTCGTTAATCCTCAGGGTCTTCACATGCGTCCGGCTGGCCTCTTCGCCTCCACCATGGGCAAGTACGCCTGCGACGTGACGGTCGTCACCCCCGAGAAGGAGGTCAACGGCAAGTCCCCGATGGCCCTCATGGCTGCTGGTATCCCCTGCGGCACCGAGGTCGAGGTCAAGTGCGACGGCGCTGACGAGGCCGAGGCTCTGGCTGCTGCCATCGAGCTCATCAAGAGCGGTCTTGGCGAGTAGAACTCAAACGGGTCGCATGTTGAACAACTAAGTTCATATTTGGGGGCGCAGTGACCTGTTGTAAGGTAGCTGCGCTCTTTTGTCATGGATATGGCAAAACGCTTTATCACATGACACGGAGAGAGGAATGGGAATGTATCAGGGAGTCAACGCTTCCGAGGGCATCGGTATCGGCACCGTCATGGTCGCCGTCGATCCCGACTTGACGTTTGAGCCGCACGAGGTTGCCGATTCGGCAGCAGAGAAGGAGCGCTATCAGTCCGCTCTTTCGGTCTTCTGCGAGAAGACCCAGGCTCAGGCCGACCACATGAAGGAGACGGTGGGCGAGGCCGAGGCCGAGATCATGAGCGGACACATCGTTCTGGCTCAGGACCCGGGCATGACCGACGCCATCAACGCCGCCATTGACGGCGGCACCTGCGCCGAGCAGGCGCTCATGGACACCTCGACCATGTTCGAGAACATGTTCCTGTCCATGGACGACGAGATGTTCCGTCTGCGCGCGGCCGACATCGCCGACATCCGCACCGGTATTCTGGCCGAGCTGCTGGGCAAGGAGGTCGTCGACCTCTCCGTCCTGCCCGAGAACACCGTCGTTGTCGTGCATGACCTCACGCCGTCCATGACCGCCACGATCGATAAGGCTCACGTTGCCGGTATCGTCACCGAGACCGGTGGCCGCACGTCGCACTCCGCGATCATTGCGCGAGCCCTCGAGATCCCGGCTGTCCTTTCGGTTTCCAACAGCTGCACCGCACTGCGCAACGGCATGACCGTTGTCGTCGACGGTGGCAAGGGTATCGTCGAGGCCGATCCCGACGAGGAGACGCTTGCTGCCTACACCGCCAAGGCCGAGGCCTTCGCTGCCGAGAAGGCAGCCCTCGAGGCCTTCCGTGGCAAGCCGTCCGTGACTGCCGATGGCATCAAGAAGATCATCGCCTGCAACATCGGTAACCCCGATGACGTGCCCAACGCGCTCGATCACGACGCCGAGGCTATCGGCCTGTTCCGCTCCGAGTTCCTGTTCATGGACTCTGCTGAGCTTCCTTCCGAGGAGGAGCAGTTCAACGCCTACCGTAAGGTCGCCAGCGTGCTCAAGGGTGCTCCGGTCATCATCCGCACGCTCGATGTGGGTGGCGACAAGGAGATTCCGTATCTGCACATGGTCAAGGAAGATAACCCCTTCATGGGCTTCCGCGCCGTGCGTTACTGCCTGGCCAATCCCGACCAGTACAAGGTCCAGCTCCGCGCTCTGCTGCGCGCCAGCGCCTTCGGTGACGTCAAGATCATGATCCCGCTCGTCACCTGCGTCGAGGAGGTCTTGGCTGTCAAGGAGCTCGTCGAGCAGTGCAAGGCCGAGCTGACCGAAGAGGGTCGCAAGTTCAACGAGAACATCGAGGTCGGCATCATGGTCGAGACACCCGCCGCTTCGCTGCTCGCAGACCGTCTTGCCGAGGTTGCCGACTTCTTCTCCATCGGCACCAACGACCTGATCGGCTACACCATGTGCGCCGACCGTGGCAACGACACCATCTCCAACCTGTACCAGGTTTACTATCCCGCCGTGCTCCGCTCGCTTAAGAACATCATCGAGAGCGGCGTGAAGGCCGGCATCATGGTCGGTATGTGCGGCGAGGCCGCTGCCGATCCGCTGCTCGAGCCGCTGCTGATCAGCTGGGGCCTGGAGGAGTTCTCGATGAGCGCTCCGTCGATCCTGCGCGCCCGCAAGACCATCAGCCAGTGGACCAAGGCCGAGTGCGACGAGCTCGCCGAGAAGGCGCTCGCCTGCAACACCGCCGCCGAGGTCAAGGCACTGCTCGAGTCCGCAGCTCGCTAATTTGGTATCAGAGGTAACCGCGTGGTTGGAATGGGCCGGCCACGCGGCCCTCACATATACAGGGGGTACTGTAAATGTTCTACACGCTAACCGCTAACCCGGCTGTCGACATGACGGTTTCGAGCTCTCCGCTCGAGCCCGACGAGAACGTCCGCACCGGCTCGGCCAGCTACACGGCTAACGGCAAGGGCCTCGACGTGTCCTTCGCCTTTAAGAAGATGGGCGTCGATACCGTCGCGCTCGGCTTCTTCGCCGGCTTCACGGGCAAGTTTATCGTCGAGGAGGTCATGAACCTGGGTTGCCTGTGCCGCCCGGTCTGGACCGACGGTATCACGCGCATCAACACCTACGTCAACGATGGCCAGCACGAGTACGGCATCCTGAACCCGGGTGCTCCGATCACGCCGCAGCACCAGGAGGAGCTCTACAACATCCTGGACACCGCGGGCGATCTCGAGTGCCTGATCGTTTCCGGCTCCGTGCCTCCCAAAGCTACGCCCGACTTCCTGGCTCAGGTCATGGAGCACGCTCAGGCCCGTGGCGCAGACGTCGTCCTTGACCTGTCCTCCGACAAGCTCAAGGAGCTCGCTCACAAGAAGCCGCTGCTCATTAAGCCGAACCATCACGAGATGAAGGCCATCTTCGGCGTGCCGGTCGACACCGACGACGAGGTCCGCGTTGCCATGAAGATGGCTCACGACGCTGGCGTTCAGAACGTGCTGCTCACCCGTGGTAGCCGCGGCGACGCCTACTTCTCCAACGGCGAGGACATCTGGTACGCCAAGCGTGAGTTCAACATCAAGCTGGTCTCTTCCGTCTGCGCCGGCGACTGCACCCTCGCCGCGTTCCTGCACAAGTGGTACAGGGATCGCGACAACGTCGAGGAGGCCATGAAGCTCGCTATGGCCACCGGCGCCAACGTTGCCGAGTCCGTCGGCATCGGCGACTTCGGTCACGTCGACGAGTACAGCAAGCGCGTTGCTGTCCGCAAGCTCGATCGTCAGTAATCGAAACGCGACATATTCGTGCGCATGTGGCGCCCCGGTTTCGGCTGGGGCGCCTTTTTGTTCCGCCACGGGGGAGAGGTGTTCCGCCGTACTTCATCGCTTCCACACCGTTCACCGAGTTGTCCTAGCCTTTTACCGATGCGTGGAATATACTTTCATTAACACGTTGCTTCGTGAAAGGAACATTCATGATTTACACGCTCACTGCAAATCCCGCCATTGACTACAACATCGCCTGCGACGGTCTTGCTGCCAACACCGTCACGCGTACCCGCAACGCCGTCTACACGCCCAACGGCAAGGGCCTCAACGTCTCGTTTACGCTTGACCACTACGGCGTCGACACCACGATCCTGGGCTTTTTCGCCGGTTTCTCGGGCGAGTTTATCGTTAAGGGCGCCGAGGCCCTGGGCGTGCCCGTCAAGCCCGTGTGGACCGACGGCATCACGCGCGTCAATGTGTTCCTCAACGCCGGCCCCGACACCGAGTACAACATGGTCAACGCCGGTGCCGCTATCAACGAGGCCAACGAGCAGGAGATGTTTGAGCTCATCGATTCGCTCGATGACATGACCTGTCTGGTCATCAGCGGCTCGCTGCCTCCCAACACTTCCGAGGGCTTCCTGGCCGAGGTCCTGCGTCGCGTCAAGGCCAAGGGGGCCGAGTTCGTCCTCGATATCTCGAGCCATCAGCTGGCAGACCTCATTGCCATGGAGCCGCTGCTGATCAAGCCCAATGACGATGAGCTGCTCGACATCTTTGGCATTAAGGTGAGCGGTGGCGACGACGAGTCCGTCAAGGGCGCGATGGCCGAGCTGCACGCCAAGGGCGCCAAGAACGTGCTGCTGACCCTTGGTGGCGACGGCGCGTACTTCTCCAACGGCGAGCACATCTGGTTTGCCAATCGCACCTTCGACGTCAAGCTGCTGTCGACGGTGTGCGCCGGCGATTCCTCGCTGGCTGCCTTCCTGTCCGTATGGCACGACGCCCCCGAGCGAGTCGAGGATGCCCTGCGCCTTTCGATGGCTACCGGCGCCAACGTGGTCGAGTGCCCGGGCCTGGGCGATTTTGCCAAGGTGGACGAATATAAGAAGCACATCGAGGTTCGCCAGGTCTGCTAGCCGCATCGATACATCGTTGCCGAACACCCGCTTTGGATTACCAAGGCGGGTGTTTTTTGCGCGCTGAACATATGTGGTATCTGCTGTCTCGTTTTATCTAATCAACGACGCGATTGCGTGTGCGCGCTTTCTCGTTTCTTGTTAGACTTCTTGAGAACCATCGATTAACGCTCACAAGTGCAGGAGGCCATAGGCATGTGCAATGTTTCGCTCAACGGTACGCAACCGTCCGATGCGTCCCTACGCGTCCTGCGCGCGCTTGAGGCGGCTGGTCTTGAGGCTTGGTACGTGGGCGGTTGGGTGCGCGACGCCCTGATGGGGTGCCCCAGCCACGATGTTGATATGTGCTGTAGCGGCCTGTGGCAGGAGTCCAAGGCGGCGCTTGAGGCCGCCGGCATCGTGGTTGTGGAGTCGGGCATTAAATTTGGCGGAATCACGGCTATTTCCGATGGCGAGCGTATCGAGGTCACCACGTACCGTCTGGATGGCTTCTATACCGATGGGCGCCATCCTCAGAGCGTCGAGCGCGCCGCCTCGCTCGAGGACGATCTGGCGCGCCGCGACTTTACCGTCAACGCCATGGCCTGGCATCCCGAGCGCGGGCTTGTCGACCGCTACGACGGCCAGGGTGACTTGGAGCGCAAGCTGATTCGCGCTGTCGGCGATCCCAAGCGTCGCTTTAACGAGGACGCCCTGCGCATGCTGCGTGCGGTGCGCTTCGCCTGCCGTCTGGACTTTATGATTGAGCCCGAGACCAAGCGTGCGCTTGCCGAGTGCGCGCCGCTGCTCGATGCCGTGGCGCGTGAGCGTGTGGGTATTGAGCTCGAGGGCATTCTTTCGACCGGTCATGGGGGAGACGCGATGCTCCGCTATCCCGAGCTCATCTGCGCCGCCGTGCCCGAGTTGGCTGCGGGTCGCGGGTTTGATCAGCGCAGTGTCTATCACGCGTTTAACGTCTACGAGCATATCGCCCGCGTGCTGACGGTGGCAGGGGAGCTGGCACTGTGCGATGGTGTTGCGC
Source organism: uncultured Collinsella sp. (assembly GCA_902482185.1). Taxonomy (GTDB): domain Bacteria; phylum Actinomycetota; class Coriobacteriia; order Coriobacteriales; family Coriobacteriaceae; genus Collinsella. The sequence continues at coordinate 14,279 of CABSZR010000012.1, forward strand.
CCTCGTCGAGTCTTATGTGGGCGGCGTTTTTGCACGATGTGTCCAAGCCCGAGTGCTTCACGGTCGACCATGCCGGTAGCGGACACTTCTACGGTCATCCCGAGCTCGGCGCCAAGAAGGCGCGCGTCATTATGGATCGCCTGGCGCTCTCGCACGACTTGGTGCGCGACGTGTGCCTGCTCATCAAATACCATGACAAGCCGCTGCGCCCCGAGCGCTCCTGTCTGCTCAATATGATGCGCGCGCTTTCGGGTGAGGGCGTCGACACGGCCCGCCTGATTGACGAGCTCATGGACCTTAAGCGTGCCGACACACTTGGCAAGGCCCCGTCG
>CABSZR010000013.1 GCA_902482185.1 uncultured Collinsella sp.
TCGCGGCAAAGAACCACGCCTGCACTTCCCAGCAGCGCGGCCGCGATCAGCGCGCCGACCACGATAGGAGCAGCCCCGCATGTCCCCTGCATGCCCGCGACGAGCGCGGCCGTGGGACCAAGGCAGCCAAGCATCAACGCGACGGCGGCAACGGCGATATCTCGAGCATTCACAAGACCACTTCCTCCAAGAGAAAGACCTTATTTCTCATGAACTAGTGTGCCCCGCGCCCATATGCGCGACGTACCGTCACGGTAAGGGCTCTGTTAGCTCAGGCGCATACATAGAACGGACGTCTTTACGCTGCCCTAAAGCTCGGTAAAGACACCCGTCCGCCAAATATCCGTGATGCAGAAAAATTACCAACCGGTGTAGTAGTCGGTGGTTCCGGCAGCGCAGCCGGAGTCATAGACCTTGCAATCACCCTTGGAGCCCGTAAAGGTCGAGCCCTGGGCCATATCGCCCGCGGCAACAACGTAATAGCCGTCGGAATCGCGCCAGAAGCCCTCAGAATCCTGAGTCCATTCGCCCGTGCGATAGTGATAAAGCACATTGCTGCTGTAATAGGTCTCGCGGCGCCCGTTGTAGTTATTGACACCCGCAGAGCGCGTCAGGCCCGATCCGTTCGCGTAGGACGCGGCAGACGCGTAAGGCGGAGTATAACCGGCGTTGTAGTACGAAGCCTGGGCGGCCTCGGCAGCCTCCGCCTCGGCGGCAGCCTCGAGCGCTTCGCACTTGGCATCCTCAAGCGCAGCGCGCAGCTCATCGAGCTCGGTCGACTTGGCGTCGACCTCCCCCATCGTCAACAGGCTACCCGCACCGTCGATGCAACCCTGCAACACAGCGCGCTCGTCATCGGTAGCATAGTCGCCATACATATTCATAATGATCTGAGCACGCATCTCAAGGGAATCGCGCTTGGCCTCCATCGAGGCGTTCCACTCCTGCATGGAACCATAACCATCGCCGCGATAGTCAACGGGCTGTACCAGCGTCGTCTCGGACGGCGTAGATCCAACCGTATCGGACAGTGTTGCGGCGTGGGCATCAGTTGCACCGGCGCCCGCCAAAAGTGCCACGGTCAGAGCGGCGGAAAGCGCGGCGGTTTTCGGTTTTCGTGAATCAATCCTCATGTAGCTGGAAACCTCCGTAGTGCGTTTTTGCTGCGTTTGAGCTGCGTGTGATTCGATCGCGCTGCATAGTACCCCGAGCAAATCGCGACCTGCGGTTTTACTTAAAAGGCGCACGTCAATTGCGTAAAACTCACATCCTCTCAACAGGAGTTTTCCACAACTCGAATGCATAAAGCGTGTCAAAAACCCTGTTTTTGCACCCTCTCTATGCAAATAAGGCGCCTGTGCAACCATTGTTCGCACAGGCGCCTTGAGCAGGCATTTTATGCAGTTATACCTATCGAATCGCAAGGGGTCCTTGCACAAGTCGCCTTACTCGTCCAGCGCGGCGAAGGCCTGCTTCAGATCCCAAATGATATCCTCGGCGTTCTCGGTACCGATGGAAAGACGGATCGTGGAGGGCGTGATGTTCTGCTCGGCGAGCTCCTCGGCAGAGAGCTGGGAGTGCGTGGTGGTAGCCGGGTGCACGACGAGCGACTTGACGTCGGCCACGTTGGCGAGCAGCGAGAACACCTGCAGATGATCGATGAACTTCCAAGCTGCCTCCTGGCCACCCTTAATCTCAAAGGTAAAGATCGAGGCACCGCCACGGGGGAAGTACTTCTGATAGAGCTCGTGATCGGGGTGCTCAGGCAGGCTCGGGTGGTTCACCTTGGCGACGTGGCTGTCACCGGTCAGGAACTCAACGACCTTCTTGGTGTTCTCGACATGACGGTCAACGCGCAGCGACAGAGTCTCGGTGCCCTGGAGCAGGACCCAGGCGTTGAACGGACTGATGCAAGCGCCCTCGTCACGCAGCAGGATAGCGCGGACATAGGTTGCAAAGGCGGCGGGACCGGCAGCCTCGGCAAACGAAACACCGTGGTAGGAGGGGTTGGGCTCAGCGATCTGGGCGTACTTGCCACTCGCCTTCCAATCGAAGTTACCGCCGTCGACGATCACACCGCCCAGCGAGGTGCCGTGGCCGCCGATGAACTTGGTTGCGGAGTGGACGACGATGTTGGCACCATGCTCCAGCGGACGGAACAGATACGGGGTGCCGAAGGTGTTGTCGACGACAACCGGCAGACCGTGCTTCTTGGCGATCTCGGAGATGGCGTCGATGTTGGGGATGTCGGAGTTGGGGTTGCCGAGCGTCTCGAGATAGATGACCGTGGTGTTGTCCTTGATGGCACCCTCGACCTCTTCAAGGTTATGGGCATCGACAAACGTGGTCTCGACGCCAAACTGGGAGAGCGTATGCTCCAGCAGGTTGTAGGAGCCACCGTAGATGGTCTTCTGAGCCACCACGTGGTCACCGGCCTGGGCAAGAGCCTGCAGGGTATAGGTGATGGCAGCAGCACCGGAGGCGACGGCAAGACCTGCCACGCCACCCTCGAGTGCGGCGATACGGTCCTCGAAGACGCCCTGGGTGGAGTTGGTCAGACGGCCGTAGATGTTACCGGCGTCGGCAAGACCAAAGCGGTCGGCGGCGTGCTGGGAGTTGCGGAACACATAGCTCGTGGTCTGGTAGATAGGCACGGCACGGGAGTCGGATGCAGGATCGGCGCTCTCCTGGCCAACGTGCAGCTGCAGGGTATCGAAACCAAAGGTGTGCTCGGGGTTGTTGATAAACTGGCTCATGATGATCTCCTTGATCGAACAAAAGTAATAAGAGTAAGAGAAGTGAGTCGCTGTCTCCTGATCACGCCGACGGGCGCAAACAGGAGCCCGGCATTCGTCTTGGTAAGCAATTCATATGCGGGCCTCCTTTCGCATCCCGGTTCCGTAGTTGGCTTAATTACCTACCGTCTTTGTGTGTTTTGAATAGTACGAGCATTGTTTTCCTCGGTCAATCACTTTAAAGCGCTAACCTGTTATCGGTTTTATAGATAACACTCGAAAGGACGGGCGCCGATGACCCTCCAACAGCTTCGCTTTTTGATCGCCGTGGCAGAGTCCGGTTCGATCAACGCCGCAGCCCAGCGCCTCTATACGGCACAGTCCAATATCTCCAATGCCGTCAAAAGCCTGGAGCAGGAACTTCATATCGAAATCTTTACGCGCTCCAGCCGCGGTGTTGCACTCACCAACGACGGCACCGAGCTTTTGGGTTATGCACGCCAGGTCGTAGAGCAGGCCGACATGCTCGAGGCCCGCTACGAGGACGGCGGTACCCCGCAAGCCCGCCTCGCCATTTCCGCCCAACACTACGCCTTTTCGGTCGAGGCCTTTGTCAACGTAGTCGAGCGCTGCCGCGACAGCAAGTTCGAGTTCATCATGCGCGAGACCACCACAGCGCAGATTATCGACGACGTGCGCGCGTTTCGCAGCGATATCGGCATCCTCTATCTGGATGACTTTAATACCCGTGTCTTGCAGAAGGCCTTTACCGATGCCCGAGCGAGCTTTCATCCCCTCTTTGATGCAAAAGTCCACGTGTTCGTCAGCGAACGCCACCCGCTCGCACGCCGTTCGCAGCTGTCCCTTGCCGACCTCACGCCCTATACGCGCTACAGCTTTGAGCAAGGCACCTCGAACTCCTTCTATTACGCCGAGGAACCTTTTAGCTATATCCCTTGCGACCGCAACATACGAATCTCGGACCGCGGAACACTTACTAACTTACTTATCACGTCGAACGGTTACACCCTGTCGACCGGTGTCCTTTCCAATGAAATGCAGTGGGGCATGGCATCGATCCCGTTAGCAGACGCCCCAACGATGCACGTAGGATATATCATGCACGACGAGCGCAAGCCCTCTCCCCTCTTGCAGCAATACCTCGACGAGCTCAACCGCATCATCCATGCCAACCAACTGTCGGAAGACGGGGTAGAAATCGTAGATTGCTAGCCCCCGGCGGGCATGGCGCTACAATGGTCACTCACGCGAAACGTACCCAACGAAAGGAACCATGTGAAGGTCATCATCTATACCGACGGCTCGGCCCGATCAAATCCGGGACGCGGCGGCTACGGCGCCGTGCTCAAGTACACCAACCCCGCCGGCAAGACCTTCACCTCCGAGCTTTCGCGTGGCTACGCCAAGACCACTAACAACCGCATGGAGCTCATGGCGGTCATCGTGGCGCTCGAGGCACTTAACCGCCCCTGCGAGGTCGAGGTCCATTCCGATTCGCAGTACGTCGTTAACGCCTTCAACAAGCACTGGATTGACGGATGGAAAAAACGCGGCTGGAAGACCGCCAACAAGCAGCCCGTCAAGAACCGCGATCTGTGGGAGCGCCTACTCACCGCAAAGAGCAAGCACAAGGTTGAGTTCATCTGGGTTAAGGGTCACGCCGGCCATGAGCTCAACGAGCGCTGCGACGAGCTCGCCACCACGGCGGCCGACGGCAGCAACCTCGATATCGACACCGGCTTTAACGAGAGCGACCTGTAACGGCGTTTTCGTACGCTATTTCCTGCCCCTTCGCGCTACACTCATCCTGTAAACCGAACGGCACGAGGGGGATACATGCTGCGTATAGCGACCATCGGCACATCCATGATTACCGACGACTTTATCCAGGTCGTCAACGCCAACGACCAAGCCGCGTTTGTGGGCACGCTCTCGCGCGATGCCAATCGCGGTGCTGCCTTTACCGCCGAGCGCGGTGGCGAGCGAAACTTTACTTCACTCGATGAGCTCGCGGCAGCCGCCGACGTCGACGCCGTCTATATCGGCAGCCCCAACGCACTTCACTACGAGCAGGCCCTTGCCTGCATCGCCGGTGGCAAGCACGTCATCGTCGAGAAGCCCTTCTGCGCCACCGAGGCGCAAGCGCTGGAAGTCTTCCGCGCTGCCGAGGCAGCAGGCGTCGTGGCCCTCGAGGCCATGCGTCCCCTCCACGATCCCGCCTTCCACGCCATCGAGGACGCCCTGGGTGAGATCGCCCCCATCCGCCGCGCCTCATTGCGCTTTGGAAAATATTCCTCGCGCTACAACGAGATTCTCGCGGGACGCGCCACCAATATCTTCGACTGCAACATGGCATCGGGTTCCCTCATGGACATTGGCGTCTACACCGTCGAGCCCATGGTCGAGATTTTCGGCATGCCCTCCGGCCTTACGAGCATGACCACCCTGCTCGATCCCACCACGCGACAGCTCACGCACGGCCCCATCGACGGCTGCGGTTCCATCCTCGCCAGCTACGGCGGTGGCCGTATCTCCGTCGAGCTCGCGCACTCCAAAATTACGAATGACCTGCTGCCCTCGCAGATCGAAGGCGAGCGTGGCACTATCCAGATCGACCATCTGTCCACGCCCCGCAACGTCCGCATCGACTATCGCGGCGACGTCGTACGCGGCTCGGCGACCGAGGCGCCGCGCGAACAGGGCGACAACGGCCGCGTGCTCGACCTGCCCAAATCGAGCAACACTATGGAATACGAACTCACAGACTTCATCACCGCCATCGGCGGCATCGATAACGTCAAGGAAGAGATTTGGGAGACCCCGGCGGGACGCCACGAGCTTGGCCACTACCGCGATGTCACACTCGTCTCACTACGCATCATGGATGCCGTGCGCCAGCAGGCCGGCATTACCTTCCCGGCCGACGCAGGCAAGCAGGCATAGCGATGGGCCTCTTCGATACGTTCTTCTCCAGCGTCACCGGCGGCAGTCGAGAGCCTCAAAAACCATCAAACGTCGAGCTCGAGCTGCGCCGCAGGCTTACTGTGCTCGCAAGCGACGAGGCCACTCAAGACACTCCCCTGCGCTATTTCCTGCGCTGGGAGGGGCAAGTCCAAGGCGTTGGTTTTCGCTTTACCAACACCAACCTCGCGCAGGCACGCGCACTCACCGGCTGGGTGCGTAACATGGAAGACGGCTCAGTCGAGATGGAGATACAGGGAGCTCCGGCAAATATCCTATCTCATCTCGAGGCGCTTCATGCCTCCTACGAGCGCATGGGAACGCATTTTCGCCTCATAGACGCTCAGGCCCGAGCCCCACTTGCCAATGAAGACGGTTTCAGTCCTCATTATTAGTATTGTGTGCTAAATACGGTATCATTTACCTACGACCGTTGATAGAAAAGAGGCGAGGCGCATGGCGGTGCAAAGAAGGAATACCAGGCAGCGAAAGCTGGTTCTTGACGCCGTGCGCCAAAGCTATAACCATCCCACCGCCGACGAAATCTACAACGCCGTGCGCGCGCAGGATGACAAAATCAGCCGCGGTACGGTCTACCGCAATCTCAATCTCTTGGCCGACGCCGGCGAGATCCTCTCCATCAAGACGCCGGGCGGCAGCCGCTTCGATCGCACGATCGAGCCGCATGCGCATATCATCTGCACCTCGTGCAGCCGCGTCATCGACGTACCGCTCCCCTTCGATGCCCAGCTCGACGCCAAAGCGTCCGAGCAAATCGGCTGGCACGTCACGTCGCACTACACCATCTTCGAGGGTCTCTGCCCCGACTGCCGGTAGATGTTCGGGACATGCCTTAAAATCCACCTTTCCGCGCTTTGCAGCAAACAGTACATTTCTAGGCATGTCCCGAAAACCTACTCGGCGAGCAGGCGGTGCAGTTCTTCTTCGACCGTGTGCACGTAACGGACGCGATCGTTGATACCGCGCATGGTGGGGTTGCAGCTCTCCATCAGATAGGGATGGCCCACGACGTTGAGCATGTCGCGATCGTTCTCATTGTCGCCAAATGCCATCATCTCATCGGGCGAAATCCCCAGGACACGACCGTAATCGACAAGCGCGGAGCCCTTGCCCGAACCGAAACCGATAAGGTCCGTCCATGCGGTTCCTGACGTCATCACATCGACACGGTCGCCAAAGAGGCGCTCGAAATACTCCCGGGCCGCCGGATAATCCACCTCGGGCGTCTGGAAGCCAATCTTAATGACATCCTCGTCGATGTCCTCGGGACGGTCGACCACCGCCACATCGCAGTGGACCACATAGCGCAAATGGTCGACGAACGCATCGTTGCCGCTCATGGTGTAGATGTGCCCCTCACACGAAAGGGTCATGTCGGTATGGGGATACGCAACCACGGTATTCGCGATAACCATAGCAAGGCTACGCTCCATGGAACGCTTGACGACGGCACGCCCCTCGCTCATCACCAGGGTTCCGTTTTCGCATACATAGGCGAGCTCATCGGCCACCGGGGCAAACAGGTAGCGCAAGCTCGCATATTGACGGCCACTCGCCGGCATAAACACGATACCACGACGATGCAGCTCATCGATAAGCTCAAAGGCCTCGGAACGCAGCTCGCGCTCCCCCGGATGCAGCAACGTGCCGTCCAAATCGCATGCAATCAGTTTGATTCCCTCAAGACCCATATGCTTCCCCCAAAGCCTCATATCAACAGCAAGACGGACCTTGATCGGTCGCCCCTCAAAGCCCGTCTTGCGCATACGCGCGCTTAGCCGCGCGCCTTTTTTACGATGGTAAAGTCGGGAGCCATGCTCACGACGACCTCCGCCGCACTCGACGCAAAGCGCCGGTCCGCATCGAGTTCACGGGTAACCAGCGAGAGCCGAACACCCTCGACACCCCGGAGCATGCGGCCCAAAACAGGCTGCACCGGCGTATACATGCGCACAGTATGCTCGTCCGAGTCGCCCCGGAAGAGCGGCGCATGCATGTTGCCGATCTCCCAGCACGAATGCGCGAGCGCAATCGGGTCCATGCGGTCAACTTCGACCAAATAAACCTCGGCGCTGCGCAAGCGCACGACAACCGCCACGGGCACCATGCCCGAACGGTCAATGGCGAGCACGTCGCCGTCGGCAAGACGACCGCCGTCGGCAGTATCCAGCCGAACATCGACCGTGCGCCCCAGCTCCGTCACGCCCACAAACGCGTATACATCAGCCTGGTCCCAATCGAGCAGCAGATCGTCAACTTCAAAGACGCCGCCCAACTTCCGGCGAAGCAGGAGTTCATAGGACGGATCGTTGAGATTTCCCAAGCATGTCGTCGAAACCAAGCGTTCAGGCATACTCTAACCCTCGACCTCGACGAGCTCGATATCAAAGTTGAGGTCCTTACCGGCCAGCTCGTGGTTGGCGTCGAGCGTCACGGCCTCGGGCGTTACATCGATGACCACGGCGGGGACGGGCATACCGCTCGGCGTGGACAAGAAGAGCTTCATGCCCTTCTCAATCTGCTCGATGTTGGGAACCTGTTCGGCCGGGAAGGTCAGAACCATCTCGGGATTGTGCTCGCCGTAGGCATCGGCAGCAGGAATGTGCACGGTCTTCTTCTCACCCACCTGCATGTCGACAACAGCGGCGTCGAAGCCCTTGATCATCTGGCCGGCGCCGCAGGTGAACTCCAGCGGCTCACCGCGATCGTAGGAGCTATCGAACTGCGTGCCGTCGTCGAGCGTGCCGCGATAATGAGTCTTGACCTTCTTGCCCTGGTTGGACATGGAAACCTCCGTGATAAGGGCGGCGCACAACACGGGCCGCCATGAACATATGGCGCTAACTATACCCTAGTCATACAATTTGAAGACAGTTTGCAAAGAAACGCTGCAACCGGAGGAACCATGGCATATCCCGTATTTGACCTACACTGCGACACCGCCGACCGAATCGGCTGGGCCACGCTCGATCTCGACCTGCGCTTTACCGCCGGCACCGACGGTTATTTCCCCGGCGACGAAACGCATCCGCAAGATTTCGACCTCATCGAGGGCAACGCCTGCGCCATCTCGCTCGCAAAGATCGGCAACACGCCGTGGGCACAGTGCTTCGCCACGTTTGTCCCCGACGAGATTCCCACCGCCCACGCCGCGCGCTTCCAGGCGCAGATCATGGCGCATATGAGCGGCCAGGCAATGCTCAACCACGACCGTATGGTCAACGTGCGCAGCGCCGCAGACATTCGCCCCGCGCTCAAGGACGGCAAGGTCGCTTGCATCCACACCATCGAAAACGCCACGTTCTTTGCCGAGGACCCCGCGCTGATCGAGGTGCTCAAGAGCTTGGGCGTGCTTATGTCGTCACTCAGCTGGAACGCGCAGGGACCGCTCGCGAGCGGCCACGACACCCACGCCGGCCTCACCGGCGCCGGCATCGAGGCACTTACGCAGATGGAGCACGCCGGCATGGTACTCGACGTCTCCCACCTCAACGATGAGTGCTTTGACGAGGTTGTCGCCCACGCCACGCGTCCCTTCGTCGCCAGCCACTCCAACTCCCGTGCGGTTTGCGGCGTCAAGCGCAACCTCACCGACGACCAGTTCCGCACCATTCGCGACATGGGCGGTATCGTCGGCCTCAACTACTGCAGCGAGTTCCTTTCCAACGACGCAACCGACAAGACCGCCGCAGACGTCACCTTCGACCAGCTAGCGGCACATATCGAGCACTGGCTCGACCTGGGCGGCGAGGACGTCATCGCACTCGGCGGCGACTGGGACGGTGCCACGGTGCCCGCTTTCCTCTCCGATGCCAGCAAGATGCCCGAGTTCCAGAACATGCTTTCCAAGCACTTTGGCAAGACCGTGATGCAAAAGCTCTGCAGCGACAACGCGCTTGCCTTCTTTGAGCGTTATTAATTTCACATCCCTTGAGCGGGCCGGCATGCCGAACGGTCGACATGCCGGCCCGTCCCCAATCTGAAGGACCGCTTTTGACGCAGCAGTTTACGATTTCCGTATCCCGACCGCATGGGACGCCCATCCCCGTCGTCGTTACCAAAAAGCGCGTCAAGAACTTCAACCTACGCGTCACATCGAGCGGTGAGGTCCACGCCAGCGCACCGCTCGGCGCCAGTCGCGAGCGCATCGAAGCGTTTGTGAAGCGCAACAGCGCCTGGATTATCAGCCGACTTGCCCAGCGCGAGCAACGTCAGGCGACGGCGAGAGAGCCGCTCAGCCCCTCGTCCATCATTGCGCTTTGGGGCAAGCCCATCACGGTACAGGACGCACTCGATCACAACTTTGCATCACCCGCACCGCGACCCAAACAGGTCACCTTCGCAAGTTTTATGGGTGCCGACGAGCCAGACGAACGTCCGCAGGCCAAGTGGAATGCGACCCTCGACGGCTTAACGCCCAGTGAGATCCAAGCCCATATTGACCAGCTCTATACGTCCGAAGTCACATCGGCGCTGCGTGATATGGTGCACGCATACGAAATCGCAATGGGTGTCGCCGTTTCCCGCGTTTCCGTGCGCAGCATGAAAACGCGCTGGGGATCATGCACGCCCAAAACCGGCGCCATTCGCATCGCACGAGAACTTGCCGCCTACCCCGTCGAGTGCCTTGACATGGTTGTCGCCCACGAGCTCGTCCACCTGCTCGAGCCGAGCCACAATCATCGGTTTCACGCGCTGCTCGACACGTACTGCCCCAACAACAGGGCTCTGTCGCAGCGGCTCAAGCAGCCACCCATAGAGACGTATTAGAACCGGTTAGCGCACACGCTCGATCTCGACGCCACAGCTTGCCAAGGGCAGGCCAATAGGCGCCCACGGCTTATCGAGCTTGATGCGCACACCAAGCAGCGAGGGATAACGGCGCAGCAGCATCTGGGCCGTACCTTCAGCTGCCGCCTCGATGAGCTTAAACGTATGCTCGCGCAGATAGCCATCGACATCGTGGCACACCGAGCCATAGTCAATCGAGGCGTCCAAGTTATCGTGCTCTCCCGCTGCACGCAGGTCAGCATAGAGTACCAAGGACACGATGAATTTCTGGCCCAGCGCGTTCTCTTCGGGATACACGCCGTGGTTAGCAAAAACCTCAAGACCTTCAACGGTGATGCGGTCGGCATGGCGCAGATCGTCATAGTTCACGTGGGGCACCGCCGTTGCGGTGGATATTTCGCCCCTTCCACGGCGGGCGAGCTCGGCGCCTTCAGTCTTGGTTGCATTCTCGGGCAGTTTCTTGTTGCTCATCGCGATCGTCTCCTTCGTTTAGAACCCCGACCGCGTAAACTAACTACACGCGAATCGACAGGTTCTTTTTATCATCGCTCCAGTTGCAAGCATTGCGCGCGGGGCATGCAAAGCAGGCGCGCGACGCTTTGTCGGCTGCATAGAGCAGGCGCTCGAGCGGTTGGCTGTTCACGCGCAGCTTTCGATGGCCCAGAATGGCCGTCTTAATGGCTGCGGCATCGGCCGGCTCAAACGCTACGTCATCGGGCATACCGCCGAGAATCGCATCAGCGACGCGTTCGCTTGCAACATCATGGGATATACCCGATTCATACTGTTCATCTTTGCCGATATCGTGAAGAAGTGCCGTGGCGTAGATGACCTCGCGGTCAAATTCGAGCTGTTCCTCGAGATTCTTGATCCACATAATGCGAGCGACATCCAGCAGGTGGTCAATACCGTGGCGGCAGAAGATGCGCCCCGATTCCAACTGTGCAATGCTGCCCAGGTGCCGCCGGAACAGACCGTTGGCACAGATGTAATCAATGCGAGGCATGGCACCAAAAGGCGCCAGGCCCGAAGCCATAAAACCGCGACGCGGCGTTCCCTCGTCAGTATTCGATGTAAAGTCGTTGACGACTCTCATAGTTAGCGTCCCAGCATCCTAAAGAATCGCTCCTCGAGCGCCGGATCGGCCTCAAAGACGCCGCGACGAGCGAGCGTCACGGTCTTGGTGCCAGGCTTTTGCACGCCGCGCATGGTCATGCACATATGCTCAGCTTCCATGAGCACAATCGCTCCCTGGGGAGCGAGATACTCCATGAGGGCATCGGCAACTTGTGCGCACAACTGCTCCTGCAGCTGCAGACGACGGGCGTAGACCTCTACCGTGCGGGCAAGCTTAGAAAGCCCTGCGACACGGCCGTTGGGGATATAGCCAATGGCAGCCTTGCCGTAAAACGGCAGCAGATGATGCTCGCACAGCGAGTAAAACGTGATGTCGCGCTCGATAACCAAATCGTTCGAAGCGACGGCAAAGGTTTTGGACAGGTGCTCCTCGGCACTCTGGTCCATACCACCGGCGATCTCACCATACATACGGGCAACGCGCGCCGGGGTCTCCAGCAGGCCCTCACGAGTTGGGTCCTCGCCTATGCCCTCAAGCAACAGCTTAATGGCGGCCTCGACTTTTTCCTGATCGACCATCTGGGCCTCACTTTTCCGATTTTGCGTTCGCGCTATGGTACCACGCCCTCCGGCATCGGCCACAAGCTACATAGTATGGGTCGAATAGACCGGATCGTCCCGCCAAAGCTCCACAGCGTCGCAAAGCGCAACGCCCTCGCGCACAGCACGGGCGCGCGTGGCGTTCATATCAATCACGCGCTGATTGCTCGAGCCCCTAAAACGCAATGAGATATCGTACAGATCCTGAACAAACGGGCCATCCACCAACATATCGAGGCAGGCAAGGATACGGTCCGTCGCCTCGGTATGGTGACGACCACCCGGCATAAGCTCCTCGAGCACGTCGCCGGTAAAGCACCAAATGGTCTTCCCCGACTCCACAGGATAGGCCGCACGCACGCGTTCGATAAAGTCAACAAGCCCCGCCTGATTCTCGGGCTCCATAGGCTCGCCGCCCAGAATCGTCAGGCCATCGATAAAGGGATGGTCGAGGCTCTCGATAATCTTGTCCTCGACGGCACAATCGAACGGCTCACCCGCAGCAAAGTCCCACGCGACAGAGTTAAAGCAGTTCTTGCACCCACGACGGCACCCGCTCACAAACAGAGAAGTACGAACGCCTTCCCCATCAGCAATGTCGAAATACTTAATGTTCGCGTAATTCATAGGTAACTCTCCCGGGAGGCCGGGACATATCATCCCGTCCTCAAACATTCTCGGCCTTCGGCCTGCGAAACTGCGGGCGGGACGATATGTCCCGGCCTCATGCAAAGGGTAACTCAATGAACGAAGCGAACATCGAGTATAGGGTTCGAGGTCCAATAAAAACCTTGTTGCAACTCAACCGCCATCGCAAGCAAAGCGTTGTTGCAAGTCAACTCATTTCCGCTTAGAACTTCGAGGAGTGAGCAGACCGCATGCCGTATCTCAGCTACGTCAACTTGGCTGAGCCGAGAGGGCCGCTTGGGCTTTTGCTCGATATGAGTTCCGCACGCAAAGAAGGCCACTTAATGTGGCCTTCGTCTTGCGCAGGACTGTCCGAAATAGCGAGCAAATGCCCAAGCGGCCCTCCCGGCTCAGCCCCGGAGCGGTATTAGAGATGCAGCACGCGGTCGCGGATCTCCTCGGTTCGGCCCTGGTTCCAGAACTGGGTACCGATGTAGCCGCACGTGCGACGGGCAACATTCATCTTCTCCTGATCGCGGTTGCCGCAGTTAGGGCACTCCCACACCAGCTTGCCGTCATCCTCGACAATCTTGATCTCACCGTCGTAGCCGCACACCTGGCAGTAGTCGCTCTTGGTGTTGAGCTCGGCGTACATGATGTTGTCGTAGATGTACTGCATCACGCGAATGACAGCCTTGAGGTTGTCCTGCATGTTGGGAACCTCGACGTAGGAGATGGCACCGCCCGGCGAAAGCTGCTGGAACATGCCCTCAAACTTAAGCTTATCGAAGGCGTCGATCTCCTCGGACACGTGGACGTGGTAGCTGTTGGTGATGTAGCCCTTGTCCGTCACGCCCGGGATGATGCCAAAACGACGCTGCAGGCACTTGGCGAACTTGTAGGTCGTCGACTCAAGCGGGGTACCGTACAGCGAGAAGTCAATATCGCTTTCGGCCTTCCACTCGGCGCACTTGTCGTTCATGTGCTGCATGACGGCCATGGCAAACGGCGTGCCTTCCTTCTCGGTGTGGCTGTGGCCCGTCATGTACTTGACGCACTCATACAGACCGGCATACCCCAGGCTGATGGTGGAATAGCCGCCCACGAGCAGTTTGTCGATCGTCTCGCCCTTCTTAAGGCGCGCCAGGGCGCCGTACTGCCACAGAATCGGTGCGGCATCCGAAAGCGTGCCCATCAGGCGCTCAT
>CABSZR010000014.1 GCA_902482185.1 uncultured Collinsella sp.
CCTCGTGAATCACCAGCGGAAGCTGGACGGACTCGCCGGGGGCAACCGCACCGGGCATGAGCGTCTTGCGGCAGACCACGTCGCCGTCCACCAGGGTCTCCGCCGACAGGCAGACATCCTCGAGGGTGGTAAACCAACGCTTGTTGGTGACGGTCAGCTCGCCCGCCTCGGCATCGTAGGCCATGCGAACCGGGCAGATGACCTGGCCGTACTCGGTAAGGCCCGGGCTCGGCTGCTGCCAGGGGAACACCATGCCGTCGATGCAGAAGTTGCTGTTGTTGGGGTAATCGCCGTTGTCGCCGCCATACATGTCGTAGGCAACGCCGTCCTCGGTCACAGCAGCCAAACCGTGGTCGCACCATTCCCAAATAAACTGGCCTTGGATGCAATCCCAGCGATCGAAGACCTCCTGGTACTCGGACAGGCCTCCGGGACCATTACCCATGGAGTGGCCGTACTCGCAGTTGATGCGCGGCTTGGGGAACGGATGCTCGCCAAAGTCGTTCATCTGCGACACGCGGGAGTACATGGTGGAAATGACGTCGACGGTATCGGCGTTGCGATCCTCCTCGTAGTGGACCGGACGACCGTCGAGCTCGTGAGCTTTGGCGTACATTGCGCGGATGTTGCAGCCATAGCCGCTCTCGTTGCCCATCGACCACATGATGATGCACGCGTGGTTGCGTTCCTGCATCACCAGGCGCTCAACACGGTCAACGTAAGCCGGCTCCCAGGCAGGGTCGTCGGTGACCAGGGCGATATTGCCGATATTCTCGAAGCCGTGGCTCTCCATATCGGTCTCGGCGACCAGCATGATGCCGTACTCGTCGCACAGCTCGTAGAAGCGCGGATCGTTGGCGTAGTGGGACGTGCGCACCGCGTTGATGTTGTGCTGCTTCATGAGCTCCAGGTCGCGGCGCATGCGCTCGAGACCCACGGCGCGGCCCTTGTGATCGTCGTGGTCGTGGCGGTTGACGCCATGCATCTTAAAGTAAGTGCCGTTGAGGTAGATATGATTGCCCTCAACCGTCACCTCGGCAAGACCCTGGCGATGCGGAACGTACTCGCTGACCTCGTCACCGTCGTAGACCTCAAACGTAAGGTCATAGAGGAAGGGGTCCTCGGGGTTCCAGAAGTGGGCATCGGCAACGCTGCACTCGGCATGGCCGTCGACGCACTCGCCCGTAGCGACCACATTCTGGCCATCGCTGAGCGTATACACGACGCGACTTGCGCCCTCGGCAACCGTATCGAGCGTGATCAGAGCGGCATCGCCCTCGCGGTGCGTGCGGAACCTAAAGTCGACCAGATGCGCGGCGGGACGCTGCATGAGGTACACATCGCGGAAGATGCCCGATGCCCACCACATGTCCTGGTCCTCGATGTAGCTACCATCGCTGTACTGCAGAACCTTGACCGCAAACAGGTTGTCGCCCTCGACGAGCGCGTCGGTCACGTCAAACTCGGCGGACAGACGCGAACCCTTGGTCATGCCGATAAACTGACCGTTGACGTACAGCTCGCCATAGCTCTCGATGCCGTCAAAGCGAATGATCTCGCGAGCGCCGGCAGGCACGGCGGGAAGATTGACGATGCGCTGGTACACGCCCGTGGGATCGTCAGAGGGAACGAACGGCTGGTCCACCGGGAACGGGAAACCCTCGTCGGTGTAGGCAAGGTTGCCATAACCATCCACCTGCCACAGGTGCGGAACCTCCACGTGATCCCACGCGGGCTCGTACGTGGAGAGCTCCTCGTTGGAGACGGCAGCAGGCCCCTCAAAGAGGCGGAACTGCCACGAGCCGGACAGCTGGACAAACCCGCGCGACAGCTCGCGGCTGTACGTAGCGGCGAGATCGGCGGTCTCGTAACCCATAAAGTACGCATGGGGTGCCAGGCGGTTCCTGTGGGTGAGCGCTTGGTTTTCCCAATCGTTAATGGCGTCCATGGTGATGCTCCTTCGTCATCGTAGTGATTCTTGTGCAACCGGTTGTCCTTATCTTACGGGCGATGTAAAAAACTGTGCAACCGGTTGTCCGCTGAACGGTCGATTTGGTCGGGTTAACGGTGCAACCGGTTGTACAACCGCGACACTTATGTCACCCTGAGTATCGAAACACAGCGCAAGACATCGTTCTTAAGCTCGTAGGCAACCGCCACGCCCGCTGATATCTCACCCATACGAGACGTATTCGATTGCGGCTTGGTTGCAAAACGACACCGGTCACCGGATATCATGAACGCTGTTCAGGCGCACTATAGTAAGCTGTATCCGCACCAGCCCGTATCAGCGACAACATCGACCGCATTCTCCAGGAGACGCCATGACCCAACCAGTTCGCACCGCACCTACGCTTGCCGAGGTTGCCGCAGCTGCCGGCGTGTCGCGCTCCACGGCATCGCGCGCTCTTAACGATTCGCCCCGCATTAGCGAGGAAACCAAAAAGCGCGTCCGCGCGGCGGCCAAGGAAGTCAATTTTGTCCCCAACGCTCGTGGCCGAGCGCTCGCTGTCGGGCGCACGGAAATCATCGCCGTGCTCGTGACCGAGCCCCTGAGTGAACTCTTCAGCGACCCCACCTATAGCGAGTTTTTGAGCGGCATTACCGAGGAACTGTCGGAGTCGTCCTATCTGCCCGTTATCTTGCAGGCGTCTTCTACGCATGAGCGCAACCGTGCACGCGAGCACTTTGAGCGCCGCTCGTTCGACGCTGTGATCGACGTCTCCCCCTACAAGGGCAGCGAGCTGCTCGAGGTGCTGCGCGAGCTGGGCGTACCCACCGTGTTGTGCGGCCAGCTCGAGGGCCACCCCTATCGCGATGTGTTCTCGACGGTCTACTCTGACGACGAAGAGGGCGGACACTTTGCGGCACTCGCCATGAAGGAACGCGGGCGCAAAGATATCGTCGCCGTGTTGGGACCGCAAGACAACCCCGCTGTTGTCGACCGCCTGCGCGGCTACCGTGCCGTCTTGGGCGAAGACCTCCCAGACGCAAACGTTATCTATACCGGCTGGAACAACGGAGACGGCTATCAGGCCATGCACCAGATCCTCGCGCGCGAGATTGCTTTCGATGGCGTGCTCTGCGGATCGGACCGTATCGCGGCTGGCGTCATCACCGCACTCAACGAGGCAGGCCTATCCGTTCCGGCGGACGTTTCTGTCGTCGGCTTCGACGATCACGAGATTGCGACGCGCTGCGTCCCCGCGCTCACGACCGTCCGCCAGCCCCTGCGCGAAGAAGGCCACATGGCCGCCAACATTGCGCTCGACATGATCAAGGGTGCCGAGCCCACCACCTCCGTGATGCACATGCAGCTGATCCAGAGAGACTCGCTATAAGAAACTGAGGCAGGCTTTCCGCCAGACAGTTGTTGCGGAAAGCCTGCCCCGTTTTGAGCGCTCATTCTGGGGCACAGTTTCCGTTAGACAGCTCAACCGGAAACTGTGCCCCATTAATTTGCCGAATTCTGGGTCGCGCTTTCCCAGAGGACCCCTTTGGGAAAGCGCGACCCATTCCGGACGCAGATTCCGGGATGCACTTTCCGCGACGCCCGGTCATCCCAAGCCCTCACAATCTCGGCGCATAAAAAACGAGGGAAGGCACGCGTCCTTCCCTCGTTACAGGCAATATGTAGCCGCTTGCCTACATCAGGCGCAGGCTGACGTCCTTGAGCTGGGCGCCGGAAACGGCACTCGGGGCGCCCGACATAAGGTCGGAGCCGCTGGCCGTCTTGGGGAACGCCATGACGTCGCGGATGGAGTCGGAGCCGGTGAGCAGCATGCACACGCGGTCCAGGCCCAGAGCAAAACCGCCCATCGGGGGTGCACCAAACTTGAGGGCCTCCATGAGGAAGCCGAACTGAGACTCGGCGCGCTCCTCGGTAAAGCCCAGGAGCTTGAGCATGGACATCTGCATCTCGGCGTTGTGGATACGCATACCGCCGCCGCCGGCCTCAAAGCCGTCCATGACAAAGTCGTAGGTGCAAGAACCGGCTGCCAGCGGATCGGCCTCGATCTTGGCGATGTCGGTCTCGGTCGGCAGGGTAAAGGGCTGGTGCTCGGCTGCATAGGCCTTGCGGTCCTCGTCCCAGTGGAACAGCGGGAAGTTGACGACCCACAGGAAGTCGTGGCCCTCGCGCTTGATCTCGAGCGCATTGGCCATGTGCGAGCGCATGCCGCCCAGGATCTCGTCAGAGAGCAGGCGCGGGCCGGCGGCAAACATCACAAGGTCGCCGGGCTCGACGTCCATGCGCTCGCGCAGAGCGGCCATCTCCTCGTCCGAGAAGAACTTGACGATGGGGCTGTTGATGGAGCCGTCCTCGCGGAAGGCGATCCAGGCCAGGCCCTTGGCGCCAAACGTGGAGGCCACGCCGGCGAGCTTATCGATCTTGGCACGTGCCCAGGCACCGGCGCCCTTGGCGTTGATGGCCTTGACGACAGAGCCTTCCTCGTTTGCGGCGGTCGCAAAGACCTTGAACTTGGAGTTGGCAAAGATGTCGGTCAGGTCGACCAGGTGCATGCCATAGCGGGTATCGGGCTTGTCGGAGCCATAGGTGTCCATGGCCTCCCAGTAGTTCATGCGACGCAGCGGCGTGGGCATCTCGACGCCCATGCGGCCGAAGGCGTCGGCCAGGACCTCTTCGAGTGCGCTCATGACATCGTTCTGGTCCACGAAGGACATCTCGATATCGACCTGGGTGAACTCGGGCTGACGGTCGGCACGCAGGTCCTCGTCGCGGAAGCACTTGGCGACCTGGTAGTAGCGCTCAACGCCACCGACCATGAGCAGCTGCTTCAGGAGCTGCGGGGACTGCGGCAGGGCGTAGAAGTTACCCGGCTGAATACGGCTGGGAACGATGAAGTCGCGGGCGCCCTCGGGCGTGGACTTGAACAGGGAGGGCGTCTCGACCTCCATGAACTCACGGTTGTGCAGCGCCTCGCGAATGGCAAAGGTAAAGTCGGAGCGCAGCTTGAGGTTGGCCATCATCTCGGGACGACGGAGGTCCAGATAGCGATAGCGTAGACGGGTGTCCTCGCTGGTCTCGATGCCGTCCTCGATCTGGAACGGCGGGGTGACGGACGTGTTGAGCACCTCGGCGTGGTCGGTCAGGACCTCGATCTCGCCGGTCGCGAGCTTAGTGTTGGTGGTCTCCTCGCCACGGGCGCGCACGACGCCGTGGATCTTGATGGGCCACTCGGGACGCATGGTCTCGGCGATCTTAAAGGCATCGCCGTCGGAGTGCTCGGGGTCGAAGGTGAGCTGTGTGATGCCCTCGCGGTCGCGAAGGTCGCAGAAGATGAGGCCGCCGTGGTCGCGGCGACGGCTCACCCAACCGGTGAGGGTGACCTCTTCGCCCACGTTCTCGAAGCGAAGCTCGCCGCAGGTACGGGTGTGCATGGAATGCTCATCGATGGGACGGGTCTGGCTCATACCAGTGATCCTCCTTTATGGATCTGTGCCGCCCCGTGTCGTTCCGGGCGGCGTCGTACAGATTTGCCCAGCCTGCGTAAACCGCGCAGCCAGACACGGCGTTCTATCTTATCGCACCCACGTCGATGTACCGCGAAAAAGCAACTCTTGCCCAAAGACTTGACGGAGACGAAACAATTGACGCGGCCTGGCCGTCGCCCAGGCGCGCCGCGTGCGACAATGTGCCCCAATACAACTGCACTCGGAAAGGCCCGCCATGACTGCACGCCTCATCGTTATGGATATCGACTCCACGCTCATCAACCAGGAAGTCATCGACCTGTTGGGCGAGGAAGCCGGCGTGGGAGAGCAAGTAGCGCAGATCACCGAGCGTGCCATGCGCGGCGAGCTCGACTTTAAGCAGGCGCTCGAGGAGCGCGTGGGGCTGCTTGCCGGCTTGGATGAGAGCGTGTTCGAGCGCACCTTTGAGCGCGTGACGTTTACCCCCGGCGCGCTGGAGCTTGTGCGCTCGGCGCACAGCAAGGGCTGGAAGGTCGGCGTGGTGAGCGGTGGCTTCCACGAGGTCGCCGACAAGATCGTGGCCGCCGCGGGCATCGATTTTTGCCTGGCCAACCGTCTGGAAGTCGTGGACGGCAAGCTCACGGGTAAGCTGGCGGCAGACATTGTGACCAAGGAATCCAAGCTCATTCAGCTGCTGGATTGGGCGGTTGAGTGCGGTGTCGACATGGCACACACCGTCGCGATCGGCGACGGCGCCAACGACATCCCCATGATCCAGGCCGCGGGCACGGGCATCGCGTTTTGTGCCAAGCCCAAGACGCGCGAAGCCGCCCCGTTTGCCATCGACGAGCGCAACCTGATGCTCGCCATGGACATCATCCTGCGTGACTAGCCGATCCGTCTAACAATTGAATCAGTCTGTCCTATAGTTTCCGAACAATTTTGTCTTAGTGTTCGGGAACATACCCTTTGAGTGCTAGACTTTGCGCCGTCGAAGGGAACATATATGGATAAGCGAGATCTTGAGCAGTTGCTGCGCGACGTTGCCGACGGAGCAGTCGCCCCGGCAGTCGCCCTCACGCGCATCCAGACGGCGCCAACCGCCGATCTGGGTTTTGCGCAGCTCGATCTTTCGCGCGGGGTGCGCCAGGGAGCCGGCGAGGTTGTCTACGGCGCCGGTAAAACCGCCGAGCAAATTGCCGCCATTATCGAAGCGCTGCGCGATGCCGGCCAGGAGCGCATCCTGGTCACGCGCCTGGACAGCGAAAAAGCAGCCCGTACCTCGGAGCTTCTCGGCAACGACATCGACCTGGGATATGCCCCGAACGCCCAGCTCGCCCTGGTGGGTGGCAAGCCCTCCCCCACCGGTAACGGACGCGTTGTCGTCGCCTGCGCCGGCACGAGCGACCTGCCCGTCGCCGAGGAAGCCGCGTTGACGGCCGAGTTCTACGGCAACGAGGTCGACCGCCTCTACGACGTAGGCGTCGCCGGCCTGCACCGCTTGCTCGCGCATGCCGAGGAACTTGCCCAGGCGCAGGTGGTCATCGCCATCGCCGGCATGGAAGGCGCCCTGGCGAGCGTTATCGGCGGTCTGGTAAGCTGTCCGGTCATTGCCGTTCCCACCAGCGTGGGCTACGGCGCGAGCTTTGGTGGCGTAGCCGCGCTGCTCGCCATGCTCAACTCCTGCGCCAGCGGCGTTTCGGTCGTCAATATCGACAACGGCTTTGGCGCCGCCTACCAGGCAAGTCTTATCAATCATCTGAGCGCCGGCACACCTCGCGCCCGCTAAGGAGCATTCCATGTCCAACCATCAGCATACGCTTATCATCGACGGCACCTCGGGCATCAGCGGCGATATGACCGTCGCGGCCCTGCTCGACCTGGGCGCCAGCGAGGAGCACCTGCGCGAACAGCTCGCCACGCTGCCGGTCGACGGCTTTGAGATTGCCGTCACGCGTGCAAACAAGCACGGCATCGACGCCTGCGATTTCGACGTCCAGCTTGCAGAGGAGCTCGAGAACCACGATCACGATATGGCCTGGCTCTACGGCAACGAAGCAGCTGCCGAACACACGCACGAGCATGAGCACCACCATCATGATCATGGCGAGCACGAACACGAGCACTGCCACGAGCATGACCATGAGGCCCATGGCCATGGCCACGAGGACCACCATCACGCCCATCACCATCACCACCGTTCTTTGGCGGACGTCACCGCCATCATCGACGGCTCACAGCTAAGCGATGGCGCCAAGCGTCGCGCCCTTGCCATTTTTTCCGTACTCGCTGCTGCCGAGGCCAAGGCTCACGGCAAAACGCCCGACACCGTCCTGTTTCACGAGGTGGGCGCCGTCGACTCCATCGTCGACATCTGCGCCGTCGCCGTCTGCCTCGACGACTTAGGAATCCATGACGTGATCGTGCCGTCCCTGAGCGAGGGCCACGGCACCATTCGCTGCGCCCACGGCCTCATGCCCATTCCCGTCCCCGCTGTCGTCAACCTGTGCCAGGCGGGCAATATCGCCCTCACGCCTGCACCGGTCGCCGGCGAGCTCGTGACGCCCACGGGCGCCGCCATCGTCACCGCGCTGCGTACGTCCGACCAACTGCCCTCACGCTACCACATCGAAGCTGTCGGCTACGGCGCCGGCAAGCGCCCCTACGAGGGTTGCTCCGGCACGCTCCGTTGTCTGCTCGTTCACGTGGATGCATAGCCATGGATGCCCGCAAAGAAAAAAGCCGCGCTGCCATCGTTGCGGCGTTCTCCGAGCTGCTGCGCGAAGAGGACTACGGCAAGATTACCGTCGGCGACATCATCGCGCGCGCTCACGTAGGCCGCGCGACATTCTACGGCCTCTTTAAGAGCAAAGACGACCTACTGTCCGAGCTCGTGAGCGACATCTGCGCTCACGCCCTCGACGACGATGGTACGCCGCTCGACGACCCACTCGTGCAAGTCGAGCATATCCTCAACAACCTCTGGGAACGCCGTCAGGGCGTTCGAGCCCTCGTAGCCGGAGCCGGCTCGCGCGTCTTCGCCGACTGTCTCCGCAAGACCATCATGTCACGAGCAGCCGAAACCGTCCCTACCGACCCAAACGGCCCCGCCGCCACCATGGACCGAAGCTTCCTACTACACCACATAGCCTCAAGCTTCGTAGGAATGGTCCAATGGTGGGCCTGGCACAACTTCCAAGCAAACAAAGCCGACGTAGCCAAAGACTACCTCTCAGCCATAAAGCCCCTCTTCACCTAAGTAAGAAGCTCATCCCAAATCATCGACCCAACCCAGGCCGCCACGCATCCCAAAGTGTCATTCACACTTCAACGCCCCCAACAGCAACAAGCCCCTCCCATCTATATTCAGATATATGTTGGGCTGCTTGTTCGAAGGCAACTGGATTCCCGCAGGGTCCGGCATAGGTTAACTTTCCGCCGCATTCCGCAGGACGCAAGAAGCTCCCGCCGCACGAAGTGCGCAGCGGGAGCTTCTTGCATGTCCGAGGACGCGGCGGAAAGTTAACCTATGCCGGACCCGGGCGTTATATCAATTGTCTTGGCCTAGAACATGCCCAAGAAACCATGCACAAACAGCGCGGCCAGAGCGGCACCGACAAACGGAGCGATGCCAGGAACAAGCAGGCCGTACTTCCAGTTGTTGTCAGCCTTGTTCTTAATCGGCAGAACCTGATAGGCCATGCGAGGACCAAGGTCACGAGCCTGGTTCATGGCGAAGCCGGTGATGCCGCCCATGCCCATGCCAACGGCCCAAACGATCAGGCCGACGCAGATAGCGAGCATCAGAACGTTCTCACCAGCGCGGCTAGCGGCAGCAAGGATGGCGCTGATGAACACAAAGGTGCAGATAGCCTCGCAGAAGAAGTTGCGGGCATAGTTGGTGCCCTCGGTGGTGGGGTTGGTCGAGAAGATGTTGCGCTGGGCAATGGGGTCGACGACGCCCTCGGAAGCCTTGAACTCATCGGCATACATAAGCCAAGCGATTACGGCGCCCACAAAGCCGCCGAGCATATCGGCAATCATAAAGGGGATGCAGCTGCTCCACGGAACCAGACCTACGATGCACTGGGCAAGCACCATAGCCGGGTTCATGCACACGGCGCCGCCAAAGACAAACAGGCAGACCGAGATGCCAAAAGACCAAGTGGTGATGGCAAACATATGGCCGGAACCCTGATACTTGGTGCCCTTGAGCACGGTATCGCAGTGCACGCCCACGCCAAAGATGATCATGAGGGCCGTTGCGCCGAATTCGCAGAGGAGTTTGGTAAGCATAAAACCTTATCTTTCTTGTCGGTTATAAACGATTCGTTTAGGCCGCGCACTAGTGCTGTGCGACGACAACGCCCAGGCCATCGGGAATGACGGCAACCTTGGCATCGGCACCCTTCATCTCAAAGGCGAGCTTGAGCGCCTCCTCGATAGTGTTAACCGGCGTCATGTGCATATCCTTGATCATCTGGTGATCGCACAGGTCGGTGACCATAATCACAGGGTGATGTGCCAGGATGCGGGCAAAGATCTGGCTCGTCCACTGGTCAGGCAGGGTCTCGTCCTTGGGACGGTCGATGCAGGCACGCTCAAACTCTGCCGGATCGTTGTCGGCGATGTTGTGATAGAAGCCCTCGCCGCCGTGGCCGTCGGCGCAACCGGCGACGTCGATGATCACGCCGCCCTCGGGAAGCGTGGCCTCGGCAGAGCACATGCCCTTCACGGCCTGGTAGATGTTCTGGTCGAGCGGGTAGCCGCCGTTGGTGGTGATGGCAATCTCGCACTCGACGGGCTCAACGCCGGCAAGGCTCTTCACGAACTCGCAGCCGGCCTCGTGCGCCTTGTGGATGTCGCCGACAAAGGAGCCGATGACCTCGTGCTTGCCGTTGAGTACCACGTTAAGCACAAAGGCAAGGTGAGCCATCTCGGCAGCGGCAAACATATCCTCGTTCACGTGGTTGTGGCACAGGTTGCCGGCACGCGAATGGGAATCGTTCACAAACTGACCGTTGTGGTTGTACATGATGGTCTTGTAGCTGGCAATGCCGGGCAGCACGGACTTGCGGCTGCCAGAGAAACCGGCAAAGAAGTGCGGCTCAATAAAGCCCTCGGCAAGCAGCAGATCGCAATCGGCGGCAATCTTGTTGATGATGCACTCGCCGCCAGAAGGCAGAGTGCCGATCTTTTTCATCATGCTGTCGTCAGTCGCGACGTGCATAACGATTTCCTCGTTGGCAACTATCTCCTCGCCGTACTTGTTGACGAGTTCCTCGTGCGTCGACGGACGATGCATACCCGTAGCAACCAGAATGCGAACGCGCGCCTCAGGCGCAGCGGAGTGGATGTGATGCAGCAGAATAGGCATCGTCACACGCGAGGGAACGGGGCGCGTATGGTCGGAGCTAATGATGACAATATCCTTCTTGCCAGCACAAAGCTCCTCAAGCGAAGGCGAGCCGTAAGGGTTGGCAAGCGACTCCTCCACCAGCTCTTCCTGCGATTTCGTGGTCTTAAACTCGTTTTGATGACCTTCCATCACACCCGCGAAGTTTTCATCCTCGAGCTCCAGATGCAACGTCTTGTGGTCAAACGGCAGTTCACATTCAAACAATGACGAGCGCCCTCTTCCTTTTCAACTGACACACTAGATAAACCGTTGGAAGGATACGCCGCTCACCGAAAAACACCACCGTCCACCGACTCATTAACACAACGTTCATATTTGACCCACAACAAAACGGCCGCGACCCCAAACGGGACCGCGGCCGCTACAGTCGTAAGGCGAGAAGCACCACATGCATCTCAATCCCGATCGATAAGGCGCGCGGCGCGAAGCGCCAAACGCGCCGCCGGGACAGACCCCATCCAAAACGCGCGAAGCGCGCCATTAATTCCCCCAGCAGTAATCCACTGAAGACCGGACATCGCAGGGCCCGCCATTAGTTTACTTTTAGGCACACTCCGCAGGACGCAAGAAGCCCTCGCCGCACGAAGTGCGCAGCGAGGGCTTCTTGCATGTCCGAGGACGTGCCTAAAAGTAAACTAATGGCGGGCCCGGACGACTACAGGGCTATCGATTACCCCGTGTTCTGCAGTCCTGCCGAGACGCCGGTCACAGTCGAAAGAATCAGGCTCATGTACTCGGCCTTCTTCTCCTCGGCCATCTCGTCCTGGTTCATACGCACCTCGCGAAGGGCGCGGACCTGGGCGATGGACAGGGCGTCGACATAGGGGTTACGCACGCGGACGGCGCAGCCGAGCACGCGACGGCGCTGCAGCGGCCACTCATCGCCGACGATGGCAAGGACCCACTTACGCGTGAGTTGCATCTCGGTAAAGACCTTCTTGGACAGATCATCGCGGTCGCCCAGATGCAGATACATCTTGGCGATGCGCTGATCGGTCTTAGCAATCGACATCTCGATGTTGTCGATAAAGGTGCGGAAGAATGGCCACTCCTGGTAGGCAGCCTTGAGCTGGTCAAGATCGCCCAGCTGCTCGCAGGCGGTGCCCAGGCCGTACCAAGCGGCCAGGTTAATGCGCGCCTGGCTCCAGCTGAAGATCCACGGAATGGTACGCAGGTCATCGAGCGACTTGGCGCCCAGGCCGCGCTTAGCGGGACGCGAGCCGATCGGAAGCAGACCGACCTCGGTCAGCGGCGTCACGGTCGAGAACCACGGTGTAAAGTCCTCGGTGTTCAGCAGGTCCAGATAGCGCTCGTGGCTTGCGGCGTTGAGCTTCTCGGCCATATCCCAGAACTTCTGCGTGGTCTCGGTGTTGGTCTTCTCGACACTCGGGGCCGACTGCAAAAGCGTTGCGGCGGCAACGGACTCAACATGGCGCTGAGCCAGCGTGCGGTTGCCGTAACGGGCAAAGATGACCTCGCCCTGCTCGGTGAGCTTAAAGAAGCAGTTGACCGAACCCTTGGGCTGCGCCAGCACGGCCTTGTTGGCCGGGCCGCCACCACGGCCCACGGCACCGCCGCGACCGTGCATGAGCACCAGGTCGATATCGTTCTTCTCGGCCCACTTGGCGATGCGCTCCTGCGCGGAGTGCAGCGCGAGCATGGCCGTGGTAGGACCGGCGTCCTTGGAGGAGTCGGAATAGCCCAGCATGACCTCCATGCGGCGGTTGGTCTGGGCAAGGCGCTTTTGCACCACGGGCAGCGTAAGCATCTGGTCGAGCACGTCAACGCAGCCCTCGAGGTCCTCGAGTTGCTCGAACAGCGGGATCACGTCGAGCTCGGGAACGTCTTCCTCGTGTGCGAAGGACAGGTGGGCCAGCTCAAAGACGTCGGCCACATGCTGGGCGCTCTTGGTAAACGAGATGATGTAGCGGTGCGCCATCTTCTTGCCGTAGCGCTTTTGGATGGAACCGATAGCGCGGAAGGTATCGATGACCTCGCGCGTCATGGGCTGCAGGTCGCCATGGATACCGTTCTCGTGGATATCCTTGAGGGCGCGGGCGTGCACCACAGAGTGCTGACGGAACTCCATCTCGACCATATGGAAGCCGAAGGACTCGACCTGCCAGATGATGGTCTGCACCGGACCGTAGGCGGCACGGACGGCACCGCAGGCAGCAAGCGAACGCTGGACGACGCGCAGGTCATCCAGGAACTCGTCGGCGCTGTGGTACATGGTGTCGGTGATACGACGGACGGTGGCGTTCAGGCGGTCGGCCATGACGAGCATGACGGCGCGATGCGGCTCGTGCTCGGAGATCAGCTCGGCGCGGGCCGTGTAACGAGGGCTCATCTCGACCTGATGGTTCCACAGGTTAATGAGCTCGGCCGACGGCTTGCTGTAGGTAGCCTCGAGCGTGAGGTTGCGGCCGATGTGGCGGCACTTGTCCTCGAGCTTGAGCACCATGTGCGTAAAGTACTTGGCGGCGACCTCACGGCTCACCTTGGCGGTGACGTTGGGGTTACCGTCGCGGTCGGAACCGATCCAGCTGCCGGGATGGAAGAACGCCGGGCACAGCGGCGGCACAGTACCGGCCTTGTCACCCAGCACCCAATCGTCAAAACGACGATAGATAACGGGGATAACGTCGAACAGCGTGTTATCGAAGATGTCGATGATGGTATCGGCTTCCTCGACCGGCGTGGGCTTCTTGAGCGCGATGGGACTCGTACGCACCAGGGCGTCGATCTCCTGCAGCATATGGCGCTCGTTCTCCACCAGGTCGGAGCCGCCCAGACGCGGACGCTCCTCCAGCAGGTTGGAGATACGGCGGATCTTGCCCTCGACGGCCTTACGACGGGCCTCGGTGGGATGTGCGGTAAAGACAGGGTGGAACTCGAGCTTGTCGAGCAGCTCGTTGGCACCCTCGACACCCAGCTCATTCACCAGCTGGTGATAGGCAACGGTAAGCTCGTTGGCAGGATCGACCTCGGTATCAGTCGACGCACCGGCCTCGCGCTCGCGCAGCTGCGCCACACGGTAGTTCTCCTCCGACAGGTTTGCCAGATGGAAAAAGCTCGTAAAGGCGCGAACGATGACCTGCTGCTTATCGAGCGGCAGGCTGTCGATCAAATCGACGACCTCACGAAATGCCACGGCAGTGG
>CABSZR010000015.1 GCA_902482185.1 uncultured Collinsella sp.
GGCTTTTGCAGGCCGAGCATCTGCTGAATGTCCGCACGCACGCGCTCGGTCGCCGTAGCGGTAAAGGCCGCCACGATAGGGCGCTGCGGCAGGGAATCGATGAACTCGCGAATCTGCAGGTAAGCGGGGCGAAAATCCTGGCCCCACTGGCTCACGCAGTGGGCCTCGTCAATGGCCACGAGCGGCACGCCGATGCCGCCGTCGGCCGCGGCCTCCTGCGCAAAGGCTAAAAAGCGCGGCTCGAGCAGGCGCTCGGGCGCCACATACATAAGCTGGTAGCGGCCCTCGCGCGCCCGCTTGAGAACGGTATTTTGCTGGGCCGGAGTAAGACTGGAGTTGAGATAGCTGGGGCGCGCACCCGCCGCGAGCAACGCGCGGGTCTGGTCCTCCATAAGCGACAGCAGCGGACTCACCACAAAGGTGATGCCGGGCAGCATGAGCGCGGGCACCTGGTAGCAAATGGACTTGCCGGCGCCCGTGGGCATAACACCCAGCGCATCGCGGCCTGCAAGAATCGCATCCACCATGCGGTCCTGCCCCGGGCGAAACGAGGTGTAGCCAAAATAGGCGCCGAGCGTGTCAAGCGCCATCTGCTGCATGCTATCGGTCATGGTTTCCTAACGTCCAAGTCATCTGCCGCCGATTATACGCCGCCACGCGGACAGCAGCACACGGCCGCCGCCCAGACTAGTCGTTTAAGAACGCCCCCAACGGCTAAGGAGTGTCCCCAGGTGCCGGCAGAAAAGGAACGTCCCCAAGTGCCGGCCCGGCAACGCCGATGTTTTGGCGCGGACAGCGAAAGCCCGCCAGAGCGAGCAAGGTGCCTTGAAACGAGGTGGCATTGACCTTCTGGTCATGCCGCCGAAGTTGAAAGGCAGATTGCCGCTCTGGCGGGCTTGCAGCGTCGAGCCGTTGCGCGGTTTGGAAAACCGCGCAACTAGAGCTACATGACCATAACGTAGCGCGATCCCACGTAGTACTGCTTACCCATCAGGACCGGCTCTCCATTGGGACCGGTAAAGCTGGCACGCAGGTTGAGCAGCGGATCGTGCGGAGCAATGCCCAGCTCGGCCGCCTGCTCGGTATTGGCACGAACGGCCTCGACCGTGCGGTAGCCAACCGAAACAATCGGCGTTCCGCCAACACGCTCGACCTCGGCAAAAATCGACTTGTCCTCAAGATCGGCCGTCAACAGCTCACGGTAGGCATCAAACGGCACAAAGATGTTCTCCTCAAAGATGGGCTCGCCGTCGGCCGTACGTACGCGCTTGATATGCAGCAGCAGCGCATCCTTCTGCAGGCCAAAGAACTCCATCTCGTTTTGGCGCGCCGGCACAATCTGGCGATCGATCACGTGCGCACCGGCCTTCATGCCGTTGCCGGCACACAGCGCGGTAAACGTCTGCAGCGTCGAGGCGTGAAACTGGCGATTGATGTGCGGCGTGGAGACAAAGGTGCCACGGCCCTGCTGCTTAACCAGGTAGCCATCGGAGCACAGCTCCTCGACGGCGCGGCGCACCGTAATGCGGCTCACGTCGTACTGCTCGGCTAGCTCAAGCTCGGACGGAATACGCTCCTTGGGTGCATAAACACCTTTCTCGATCGCATCCTTGATTTCGTCGTAAATCTGCTGGTAAAGCGGTGCATTTTTGAGCGCAGGCATATCTAATCACTCTTATCGAAATATCGAAATAACTAATACGTATATAACGTCTAGTTTCATATTACCTCATAATGATAAAACGATACACCCTCCCTACCAAAAAGCGACAGCTTCATTTTGGTAGGTTTTATCTGGGCAAACGAGAGCCTCTCGAAAGCAACGGGGCTTTCGGGGGGCTCGTTCGGATGGGTTGCGCAGGACCGGCAAAATGCCAATACCCTACTTGCCGTCGTCCTGCTGCAGGCTGTCCTGTTCGCTGAGGCGCGCCTGCCTGCTGGCCATGCGTGCGGGCTTGTCGGGATCGGGAACGGCCGTGGGCATGGGCTCGTCGACATGACCACCCCACCAGCCGCCCACAAAGTTGAGCGTGTGGAACACGTTGATCACGGCGCCGGGATCAACGTCGCACACCAGCTTGATAATGTCCTGACTCTCGTAGGTCGAGACAACGGTGTTCAGCAGGTACATCTTTTCGCGGCTATATCCGCCGACGACCTCGGCGCAGCTAATGCCGTGCTGAAAATGGTTTACGTAGGCAGTCATGACCTCGTCTGCCTTGCGCGTCGTGATCTGCAGCGTCACGCGATCGTAGCGACGATAGAAACTGTCGATGGTCTTGGTCGAAATAAACTGGAACACGATGGAATACGCCGCCTTGTCCCAGCCAAACATAAAGCCAAAGATCGCCAGGATAAAGCAGTTGAAACCAAAGATGACGCCCCAGATGGTCTTGCCCGTGTGGTTGGAAACCCACAGCGCGATAAAGTCGGTGCCGCCGGTGGATGCGCCGGATTTAAGTGCGATGGCAGCGCCCAGACCCGAGACCACGCCGCCAAAAATGATGAGCATGATCTTGTCGCCCAAAAATGGAGCGAAGTGAAAGACGTTGAGGAACAGCGACGAGAGCACGACCTGCATCATCGAGAAGATGACGAAGCGCTTGCTAATGCCGCTCCAACATAGGAGCGCCACGGGGATGTTGAGCGCGAGCATGCCGAGCGAGATGTCGATATGAACGCCACCCAGCGAGGTAACGCGATCGAGCAGGACCGCGACGCCGGTAAGACCGCTCGGAAGCAGGTCGGCGGGCTGAATGAACGCCTGGATCAGAAATGTCTGGAGAACGGCGGAAATGGTGACCGCCACAGCAGTAATGGCGCGGCGGACGATGGTGAGGCGGCCGAGCACGAGCACGCGGTCCGTGAGCTGATCGATGGCGTTCGCCACGTAGGCTCCTTTCGAAGGCAGATGTAGTTGTGGGATATGTCCGCGATTGTAACATGGAGCGTGCGGGGACGCTTCAATTCACCCTCTCTCGACAACCAAAGCGGGACCAGCAACCCCACGACCAAAGGCCCAAATTACAAGTGAGTAGACTTTAAGCGACCTGCAGAGCACACCCAAAACCGCCACCCCTGTGACCTGCGGTTTTACTAGAGCAGATGCGCTTTGTGCTCGTCCTGCACCAAAAAGCCTACTCACTTAGTCCGAATCGAAGCCAAACGGATCCAAATAGATGACAAATAAAGCCAATCCGCGGCAAAAGACGCGTGAATCAGTGCTTCTCGCGGCGGATTGACACTACAAAGCGGCCAAAATGTCGGTCAGATTATCGATAACGGCATCGGCTCGCGATTGATCGAGGTTGACACCCTCGTGCGGACGCAGCGCCAGGACGCGGGCGCCCGAGCGCTTGCCGGCCTCGATGCCCAAAGGCGAGTCCTCGATAACCAGGCACTCGGCAGGCTCCACCCCCAGCGCCTCCATGGCACGCAGGTAGATCTCGGGGTCGGGCTTAAACGCACTGCACTCGTGACCGCTGATGGTGTAGTCCAGCACGTCGGCGATACCGGCAATCTCCACCAGCTCGTCGATCAGCTCGCGATAGGACGAGCTCGCGATAGCGCACTTCACGCCACGCTCGTGCAGCTCGCGCATCACCGGCTCCGTCTGCTCGTTGAGCAGCTCGGCATACGGAACGGGGTGGTCCGGGCTGTAGACCTGCTTGTACTCCACGCGAAGGCGCTCGCGCAGCTCAACATCGTCGGGCACCAGCGCCTCCCAAATGGCCGGCTCGTTAGACCCCGAAAGATCGGGGATCTCGTCAAAGTGGAACCCCTTCTCCTCCATAAACGCCACGCGACGACGGTTGTAGAACCACTCGGTATCGACCAGCACGCCGTCCATGTCAAACAGCACTGCTTTGATCATACGCATCTCCTCCCACCTGCCAAATAGAGACAGGTTTATTTTGGTAGGTTTTATCCTGGGTTTTGCGACGCGACAGGCGTGCCCTCCCAAGAGCAAAAAAGGGGATGGGGCACAAACCCCATCCCCTCTCAATCAACCCGTAAGGTCTACTTACTTGTGATTAGTAGGAAAGCTTCCACATGTAGCGACGCATGGTCAGCGGGTGCTGACGGGCCTCGGCGATCTGGTTGCCGTACTCGCGCATAACGGCGAGGTGCAGCAGCGGGTTGAAGTAGGTGACGACGCTCGCGGGCACGGCGTCAGCCAGGCCGTAGTCCTTGGAGTCGATCAGAGCGACCTTGGCGCCCATGCGCTTAAGGAAGGTGAGGGCGCGGGCGTCCATCGGACGGGTGGCGCCATCGGACATGAAGAAGACGTAGGGCTTACCCTCGGTGGAAACCTCGAACGGGCCGTGGAAGTACTCGCCGGTGTTGTAGGCGGCGGCGTCGATCCACTGCATCTCGGTGAACAGGAAGGCGGCGTGAGAATAAGCCATCTTCTCGGAGGCACCGGAAGCCATGAAGTAAATCATCTTGTCGTCCTTGAAGTCCTCAGCGAACTTCTTGGCGAGCTTCTTGCAGTGCTGAGCGGCGTTCTCGCAGAGCTCGAAGACGTTGGTAAGGCCGGTGATCATGTCCTCGTAGTGGTCATAGCCCTCGGTCTGCTGAAGGATCTCGAGAGCAAGAGCGATGGCGTAGCCAGGCTTCTCGCACTTGGCAGCGTAGTTGGCATGGAAGCCGTGAACGATGACGTGGTCGGCGTCGACGGTCAGAGCGGAGCCAGCCTTGTTGGTGAGGGAGACGACCGGGCAGTTGTGCTTCTTGGCGGTCTTGTTGGCCTCGACGGTCTCGGGCGTGGAGCCACCGAGGGAGCAGGTGATCACGAAGGTGTGCTCGTTGACCCAGGAAGGCGTGTCGTAGTTGAACTCGTTAGCGGTGAAGATCTGAACGTTCAGCTTGTCCGTGTTGTTGGCCAGGAAGTACTTGGCAGGGTAAAGGTCGGACATGGAAGCACCGCAGCCGACGAAGGCGACGCTGTGGATCTCGTGGTTGGACAGGACGTCAGCGACGATCTGCTTAGGGAGGTTAAGGTCGATCTCGTACATCTGACACATTCCTTTCGATTTTTTGCGGCGCCACATTGCCGGGCGCTCGCAGGGTTACCGTGATTTGGACCGAGTCGCCGGCCCGTTGAGGATGTGTCAAAGGAACTGTCCCTTTGACACATTTAGGGATGGGAGCCTGCCTGGGGTATGGGATGTCAGGCAGGCCCCCGGGGGAAAGCGATTAGGCGCTTGGTCGCGACTAGGCCAGGATGCCGGCCGCGGAGAGGGCGATGCCGCCCACGATGGCGATCACGAGAAGCCAACCGGTGTTGACGTTCTTCTTGATGAGCCAGTACATAAGGCCGGTGAGGCCAAGGGAGATCATCTGGGGCATCATGCCGTCCAGGATGTCCTGGATAACGACGGTGCCCTCAGCGAACTGCAGCGGGGTGGTGGCGCCGATCAGCGTAGCGATCATGCCACCCACGGACATAAGACCCACGATGCCGCAGACATACATGAGCTTCTCCATGAGGTCGCCGCCCTGAAGCTTGCTCAGGTACTCGTGACCGCCCTGATAGCCCATCTTGGCTGCGAACCAAGTGATCAGCACAGAGGGGACGATGGAGATGAGCATGGCTAGGATCGGGCCCATGATGGAGCCCTGCTGAGCCAGCTGAACGCCCAGGCCAAAGGCGATAACGCGGATGGTGCCCTGGAAGAAGGAGTCACCGATGCCGGAAAGCGGACCCATGAGGGAGGTCTTGACCGCGTTGATCGAATCGGGATCGAAGTTCTCGGGATCCTTGGCGTACTCCTCCTCCATGGAGGCGGTGAGGCCTAGGATGAAGGCGCTCGTCTGCGGGGTGCAGTTGTAGAACGCCATGTGACGGTGGTAAGCCTCTTTCTTAGCAGCGAGCTGCTTGGGGTCGGACTCGTCCGGATAGAGGCGATCGAGCGTGG
The DNA here is from genome assembly GCA_902482185.1 of uncultured Collinsella sp. Taxonomy (GTDB): domain Bacteria; phylum Actinomycetota; class Coriobacteriia; order Coriobacteriales; family Coriobacteriaceae; genus Collinsella. Next base: position 5,922 of record CABSZR010000015.1, read on the forward strand.
GAACCATGCCGTAGAGGAAGCCCATGTTCATCTGACGCTCGTAGTTCCAAGAGGCCTGGATGGCCCAGGAGCGCCAGAAGAACTGGCTGACCTTCTTGTTCAGGGACACGTCCTTGGTTGCGGTTGCCATAGTGTGTTCCTCCTTAGTCTTCGTCGTCTTCGAGCGGATCGTAGTCGGAATCGACACCGGCGGCTGCATGGGAACCGTTGAACTTGAAGCCCATGAAGACGACAGCCAGGCACACACCGATCAGAGCGACCGCGATGACGGACAGGTTGAGGTAAGCGGCGAGCAGGAAACCGATGAACAGGAACGGAGTCATACCCTTCTTGATCATCATGGTGAGCAGCAGGGCCAAGCCGTAGGCGGTCATGATCTTGGTCGAAACGTTAAGACCAGTGGACAGCCACTCGGGAACCATGTTGACGATGGCCTGAACCAGGTCGGTGCCAACAAAGACGGCGAGGAAGATCGGCAGGAAGTACATGACGGCGTACAGACCGGAGCCGGCGCAGATGTGCATGCGGTAGGCGGTCTTGAACTTTCCGTTATCGATCGCGCTATCTGCCACATGGGTGAGGGCGGCGATGATGGAACGGAACACGATGCCGAGGAGCTGACCCAGGACGGCGACCGGGATGGCGATCGTCATGGCGGTCTCGGCGGAAGCATCGGTCAGGCACGCAAAGGCAGCGGCCACGATGCCGCCCAGGACCATATCGGGCGGAACGGCAGCGCCGACCTGCACCAGGCCCATGGACACGAGCTCGACGGCGGCACCGACGGCAAGGCCGGTGGGCACATCGCCCAGCAGCAGACCGACGAGCGTAGCGCCAACGAGGGGCTGCTCGAAGTTAAGACGACCGAGCAGGCGGGAGTCCCACATGCAGAACACGCCGACGAGGCCGACGAGCACCGCACTGATGAACGTATTCATACCCTTCTCCTTTCAGTCAGGCAAAAGCCTGGTTGATTACAGCTTGGCGTCGATGTCGACGCTCTGATACGTAGGGGTCTGCTGGACATAGAGCTTGATGCCCATGTCGAGCAGCTGGTTGACGTCGGCCTTCTGGGCGGCGTCGAGGAAGACGGAGCTGTCCTTGCCGCCGACCTGATCGGCACCGTCGTGGTTGGCGGTGGCGCCCAGGTTGATGGCGTCGAGCTTGTAGCCCTGGCAGAACTGCAGCATCTCGGCCGTGTTGCCAAAGACGAACATGACGCGCTCGCCGAGGGTGTTGAGCTTGTCCATCTTGGCGAGGGCACGCTCGACGGTGAAGACGTTCAGGCGCACGCCCTGGGGCTTGGCCAACTTAAGAGCGCCCTTCTTGATGTCATCGTTGGCGGCAGCGTTGTCGACGACGATGATGCGCTCGGCCTGAACCTTGGTGGTCCAGGTAAAGACGACCTGGCCGTGCAGCAGACGGTAGTCAAGACGTGCGAGGACGATCTTGGCGGGACCGGAGCTGTGACGGGACGCCTTGGCCTTCTTGGCGGGAGCCGCGGCGGCCTCGACCGGTGCGTTGGGGTTGGTCAGACCGGTGCGGGCCTCGTTGATGAGGGCCGCGAGCTCGGCGCCCTTGACGGGGGCGGGGCTCATAGCGAGCGTGAGCGCCAACGGGATGTTGAAACCGCTGACAACCGTGAACTTCGTGCCGTTCTTGGAAAGCTCGACCATGTTGTTGTTGACCGAGCTGCCGAGCATATCGGTCAGCACATAGACGGTGTCGTCCGCGTTGAACGTGGCGATCATAGCCTCAACCTTATTGGTGATGGGCTCCTTGTCGTCACGAGCAAGCGACACGACGTGGACGTTCGACACGTCGCCGAGAACCATCTCGAGCGTGTCTTTGGCGCCTGCGGCCAGGCCGCCATGAGATGCGAGAATGATCTGATTCATCTTGCCTCCTCCTTTTCGTTATGGTCATTATAACGTCTTATACGTTGCTTATATTGCTAATTAGTATAAAGACCGTTCGCGGGTGAAAATCGACCGTTGACGGGTTTAACGTACTTGAAACGTTGGGCTGGGTAGGCCGGCGCTAGCTGGATAACCCCAGGTCAGACCCTGCGCGCAATCCCCTATCGCACGAAGTACCAGGGGCTTTCCTGCACGGTGGGCTCCAGCGCGATGCCGGTGCGTTCCTTAAACAGATCCATGTCCTGCGATTTCTCCGTCCACCACGCATTGGGCTTAAAGGTCATGCTCTCAACGACATGACCGACAAACACACTGTTGCGCAGCCTGGAGAAGTCGGTGTTCATAATCAGGATGGACGCGAGCACCAGCACAATGCCCAGGACCTTGATCGCGCCGGCGGGCTCGGCATAGACACCAATGCCCACCAGTACGGTGACGACCGTCTCGAATGACATTACGACGGGAACTTTCGACGTCTCGAGCCCCATGGACAGACCCTGCATATATAAGATGTAGGCCACGGCTGTGGGGATGAGTCCAAAGCCAAGGAACAACAGCAGCAGCTGTGGCGACATTGCCGCGGTGACATCCGGCCACGGAGCCGCGATAGCTGCCATAACCGCACCGCCAAAAACAAAGCCCCAAAACGTGACAGCCAGCGGGTGGACCGTCTTGGTTGCTATTCGGCTAAACACCGCGAGCGACGCACCACAAAGGCCTGCAATCACGCCCGACGTGACGCCCCAAACCGAAAAATGAAAACCGGAAAGGTCGCCATTGGTCACTGCAAGCACGCAGCCAACGATGTTAAAGACAATGGCAACGAGCTTGTTAGGGGTCACGTCCTCGCGATAAAGCACGCGGCCGAGCGCGACGCCAAACACCGGCGAGGTGTAGAGCAGCACCGAGGCCGTGGACATGCCCACCTCGCCCATGCACTCGTAATAGCAGGTGTTAGCGGCGGCCAAACCGACGATACCGACAAGTGCGCAGGGAACAAGCTCTTTAGGGCTTGCCTTGAACAGGGCCAGCGGACCCTGAGCCACGGTAGACCCCTCACCCGGACGGCAGCCCATAAACATCAGAACCGGCGCCAAGATAAGCGCTCCGACCAACAAGCGAAAGGCAGCCATGCTCTGGGACGAAACGCCCATGGCCGAGATGCCGTTTACAAAGATTCCGATGCTGCCCCACATAAGCGCGGCGATCAGCACCAGCACATAGCCCAGATTGCTTTTCTTCAACGCAGCCTCCTCGGTATTGTTTCCAATATGTTTCACACTACGTTATAGTCGTTATATACATTTTTCAAGACACAAATCGGCGAGCGGAAAAATCTGCTCTACCGCTACAACCCATTGGTGCAAAGGGGTCAGGTTCATATGCGCCAACTTGGTGCAAAGTAACCTGTCCCCAATGACTAGGACTGTCCCCAAGTGCCGAACGTCTCCAAGTGCCGCATCTGGGCCAAGGCGACGCCGATGCTTTGGCAACGCCAGCGAAAACCCACCTGAGCGAGCAAGGTGCCTTGAAGCGAAGCGGCATTGACCTTCTGGTCATGCCGCTGAAGCTGAAAGGCAGATTGCCGCTCAGGTGGGTTTGCAGCGTCGAGCCGTTACGGCGTTTGGTAAAACGCCGTAACTAATAATCAAGCTTCCACATGTAGCGGCGCGTCATGTAGTCCTTGTGAGTAACGGCAGAGAGTGCACGCATATACACGTTGTTGAGGATCGGGGCAAAGATCAGGTGGTTGAAGTACTCGCTCACGCTGTCCTTGATGTCGTTGAGGCCGAGCTCCTTGGCGTCAAGCTGATAGACGCGCTCGCCACCGTACTGGTTGACGAAGCGGATGCCGCGCTCGTCGTTGCAGCGGCTGCGGCCGACGCTGATGAGCTGGAACAGCGAGGTACGCTTGTCCAGGATCTCGAAGGGACCGTGGAAGAAGTCGCAGGTGTTGATGGTGCAGGAGTCAATCTGCAGCATCTCCTGCACGTTGCAGATGCTAAAGACGTAGGCGGCACCAAAGAGCGGACCCTGAGCCATGACGTTGATGCAGGGCTTGTCGGCGTTCTGCTCGGCCCACTTGGCAGCAAGCGGACGGGTGTACTCGACGGCCTTGCGATAGATGGGGTCGACCAAGTCGAACGCGGCCATAGCGGTCTCGTACTCGGCATAGCCCTCGGTCTGCTGCGTAAGCTCCATGGCGATCATGGTCACGACGGCGGAGTTGGTGCGGCCCATGCAGGACTCGTCGACGGCCAAGCTGTCGTACTGGATCTTGTAGTCGCAGACCTCGGTGAGGCCGGACTCGTCAACATAGATGGCGATGGTGCTGGCGCCGTGGTCCTTGGCGACCTGGGCGGCGACGATGGTCTCCTTGGTGCCGCGCATGGACACGACGACGGCCAGGGTGTTCTCGTTAACGTAGGCGGGGGTTGCGTGCACGAACTCGTTGCTGGTGTAGCTGGAGCTCACGACCTGCGTGGCCTCGTGCTCCATAAAGTACTGGGCAGGATAGTTGCCGCCGTTGGATCCGCCAGCGCCAATCCACACGACGCGCTTGATGCCGCCCTTGTCTGCCTTGTCAGCCAAAACCTGGGAGACGACATCCTTAACCTGTTCCTGAGTAGTCATCGTGCATCAGCCTTTCTTCTCGTTTGATGCTCTCGATGGCATACAAGTTACATACATGTTTTGGTTATGTCGACTAGTTGTATGCTATATTTGACTTAGAAATTCTGCTGGTAAGGTTTTCGACTTCTCGTTACCAGCAGTTTTGTTGTTGTATTGAATACATGTTTGATTAGACTCGCATACAAGTTAGATACAGGTTGATCGCATGAAAGCTTCGTCTAAAAAGAAACTGGCCCAATACGAGCGCTTGGCGGGCATGCTGCGTGACCGCATCGCCGCCGGCGTCTACGCGCGCGAAGACAAGCTGCCGTCCGAGATGGAACTCATGGACGAATCGGGGCTGTCGCGCAGCACCGTGCGCCACGCCCTTAAGGTGCTCATTGATGAGGGCCTGGTGCGCACCGAGCGCGGGCGTGGCGCCTTTGTGGCCGACACGCCCGCGCTCCACGAGAACAATCTGGTGTTTTCGAGCTATACCGAGCAGGTCGAGGGCCAGGGCATGAAGCCCACCACGCGCACGGTGGACTCGGGCTTTACCAAGGCGGGCGGCAGCATAGCTAAGTTCTTTGATGCCGCCGTGGGCAGTAAGCTCGTCAAACTTGTCCGTCTGCGTTATCTGGACGATGCGCCACTGTGCCTGGAGACCACCTATCTGCCGCCAAGCTTTGGGTCGCTCATCGATCGCGATATCAACGGTTCGCTCTACGCCACGCTGCGTCAAGAATTCCATCGCGCGCCGGCACAGGGACATAAGACCTTTGAGGTGTGCTATGCCTCGCAAAACGAGGCGTTTTTGCTCAACGTCGAGCGCGGGCAGGCGCTGATCCTGATCACCGACTACGTCTACGACACCGACGGCCGACCGCTCCATGTCTCTAAGCGCATCCAACGCACCGACCGCGCCAAATACACCGAGCCAATCGGCTAACCTGCCAAAATAAACCTGTCCCTAAATGGTAGGTTTGGGGAGGTCGGGGAACCAGGTTGGTTTGGGTTGGTTGGGTGTGCGCTCGGCTAGGACCAACTCCATCCAGCACATGTCGTACCAGCGGCCGAACTTTTGGGCACAGCGATCGAAGGCGCCCACCAAGCGATATCCCATATGGGCATGGAAGTCCTGGCTATTGTGCGTTAGATACTCGTCGTCCTTGTCGTGCGGCACGGCGATGAGCGCGCACATGTTGGTGATGCCCATCGCGATCAGGCACTGCTTGAGCGCATCGTGCAGCTTGCGACCCAGCCCGCCATGGCGCACATCGCGTGCCAGGTAGATCGACGTCTCGACCGACCAGTCGTATGCCTCGCGGCTGTTAAGCGAACTCACGTAGGCATAGCCTACCGGACGCCCGTCCAACTCCATCACCAAATACGGATAGCGCTTGAGCGTACGCTCAATACGCCCGGCGAACTCCTCAACGCTCGGCACCTCGTATTCGCAGGTAATCGCCGTCTGGCGCACATACGGCTCATAGATGGCAAGCAACACCGGCGCGTCTTCGGGCGTCGCCAGGCGAATCGTCGGCTCGGACATCTCGGTCATACAACCCTTCTCCCCCAAAAGCAAAGGCCGCCCTGCGCCAAATCCAAGCGCAAGGCGGCCTCTCGTCATTACATCAGGCTACAGGACAGCCGCCAGCGCGTCGATGTCCTCCTGCGTCGTGGCCCAGCTGGTGCAAAAGCGCACCACCGTGTGGGTCTCGTCGTACTTTTCCCAGTACTCGATCGAGGCATGCTCGCGAATGTGGGCCATGTCCTCGTTGGGCAGAATCACAAACTGCTGGTTTGTGGGCGTCTCCAAAAAGAACTGGTAGCCGCGCTCGTGCAGCACGCGACGAAGCGTCTGAGCCGTCTCGATCGCCTGGCGACCAATCTCAAAATACAGGCCATCGGTAAAGAGCGCCTCAAACTGCACGCCCGTCAGACGGCCCTTGGCCAACAGCGCGCCGTGCTGCTTAATACGCGGAATGGGATGCGCCGGGGCGTGCATGCCGCAGAACACCACAGCCTCGCCGCAGAGCGCGCCGCACTTGGTGCCGCCGATGTAGAACACGTCACACAGCTGCGCCAGCTCGGGCAGGGTAATGTCGCACTCATCGGCCGCCAGCGCATAGGCCAGGCGGGCGCCATCCACAAACAGCGGAATCTCGCGCTTCTGGCACACTGCGTGAATCGCCGCGAGCTCGGCCTTGGAGTACAGCGTGCCGTACTCGGTCGATAGACTCACGTACACGGCGCCCGGGAACACCGTGTGCTCATAGCTCTCGTTTTCGTAGAACACCTGGATATAGTTCTCGAGGTCCTCGGCGTGCATCTTGCCCTCGTAGCCGGGGATGGTGAGTACCTTGTGGCCGCCAAACTCGATGGCGCCCGCCTCGTGGCAGGCGACGTGGCCAGTCTCGGCAGCAACGACGCCCTCGTAGGGCGCAAGCAGCATGTCGATCACCGTCGCGTTGGCCTGCGTGCCGCCCACCAGAAAAAACACGTCGGCATCGGGGGCCTGACAGGCCTCGCGGATAAGCTGCTTGGCACGCTCGGTGTGCGCATCGGTACCGTAGCCGGGCTGCGGCTCCATATTGGTGTCGACGAGCGCCTGCAGCACTGCCGGATGTGCACCGTGGGAATAATCGTTGTTAAACGCGAGCATGGCAATCCTCTCTTACCGGGTATCGGCCAGATGATTCAAACGGAGCTATTGTACGCCGTTGGGATAGGCAATACGCGCGGCAAGGCACTCAAGCGCCAGCACCAGGGCAAAGCCGCAGCTCACGTCACTCAAAAAATGCGCTCCGATCACGATACGGCCAAAGGCGACGAGCGCCGCGACCACAGCCGCCGTCCAAAAGACCACCCGGCGGCGCGACGGCTTTTCCTTAAAGGCCGCCGCGGGAAGCCCGGCGAGCATAAGGCCGATCGCCGCATGCGCCGTGTGTCCGCTCGCAAACGACTTGAAGCCGTCCTTGATCACGCCGGCGGCGATAAAGGCCCACTTGTCGGGGTTGCCAATCACCCACCACGGCTGAAAATCGAGCCCCTGTGTCACCTCGATCACGCGCATGCGCGGGCGCGACCACAGCGGCTTAACAATGACGTTGAGGATGATGGCCTGAGCGACCCACACGGCCAGCACCATCAACGCCCAGCGCGTAAGCTCGTCGGGCTCGGTCGTGCGCGTGAGGCGGTAGGCGATGAAGTTGGCTGCGATGACCAACGCAAACGTCAGAACCAGCTGAAACGCAATAAGCTTGCCGCCGACGCGCAGCGATCCGATAATCTCGTAGCCGACCAGACCCACGTTGATCAAAACGCCCAGCGCAGCGAGCCACTTGCTCGCCTTGGAGTCGGAACGCACC
>CABSZR010000016.1 GCA_902482185.1 uncultured Collinsella sp.
CCGTCTTTGCCGATGGCAGCCAGGCGGGCACCATCGGCGGCGGCAAGATTGAGCTCTTTGCGCTGGACGAGGCGCGCGAGCTCCTGAGCGCGGGTCAGTCGCGTCTGGTCCGCTACACCATGGGCGGCGAGAACTCCGATACCGGCATGATCTGCGGCGGAGCCATCTGCCTGTGCTATCTGCACCTGGACGCGACCCAGGCGCCGTTGTTCCAGTCGGTTGCCGACGTCTTGGCGTATCGACGCATCGGCGACTTCGTCATCGACTTTGAGCCGTTTATCGCGAGCGCGCTCGAGGGCGATGTGGCCGAGTACCATGGCGAGGCATCGCGCCATACCATTGCGGGCTGCCCCGGGCTTTCACTGGTGGAGGAGGGGAGTAAGGTCACCTACGCCAACGCCGCCTCCGAGATTCCTCCCGCGCACATCGAGACGCTCTGCCCCGAGGGCCTGACCTACATCTTTGGCTGCGGACACGTGGGCGCCGCGACGGCGCGCGTGCTCACGGCGGCGGGCTTTGCCGTCGTGGCCTGCGATGACCGCCCCGGCACGTTGACGCCCGAATGGGTGCCCGGTGTCTACGATCGTCGCCTGGTCGATTACAAGAACCTGAGCGAGCTGTGTCCCATCGGTCCGCGCGACTTGGTGGTCGTCGCCACGGCGGGTCACAAGTCCGATATCGACGTGGTGATTCAGGCCATGCGTGCCAAGCCTGCCTATCTGGGCTGTCTGGGTTCGCGCCGCAAGACGGCCTTTGTGCGCGCCCGCCTGGAGCAGGAAGGTTTTACGCAGGACCAGATCGACGAGCTGCACCTTCCGATCGGCGTTGCCATCGAGGCCGAGGACCCCAAGGAGATCGCCATCTCCATCGCCGCCGAGATGATCCACCTGCGCCGCACCAAACTCGTCCCCCGCAAGCGCTAATCGGATCCCCACCAATAAGTTGCGGTGAAATACGGACTGTTTAAGCCTGTTAGGCCGCCAAACAGTCCCTATTTCACCGCAACTGCTTTTTGGGACCCATTTGTGCGGGGGAGTTGTGGAGTTGTGCAGGCAGAAGAGGTTTTTCTGGAAATACGCTCCCGATGCGCGTATAGTACCGATTGTTTTGTCGGCTCCTGCTGCGTCGAGTCCAAACCGCAAAATGCCATGAGCGGCGCGGATGCAGCCAGGAGGCACGAGGACAACCCATCGTGGCCACGCCCCGTGCTTAAAACCCCAAGAAGGAGTGAACAATGGCAGAAGAGAAGTATGTGCCGCGTCTGAAGACCAAGTACAACAACGAGGTCAAGCACCAGCTTCAGGAAAAGTTCCAGTACGAGAACGTCATGATGATCCCCAAGTTTGAGAAGATCGTCGTGAACATGGGTGTCGGCGAGGCCGCTACCGATTCCAAGGCCATCGACGGTGCCGTGCGCGACCTGCGCGCCATCACCGGCCAGCAGCCGATGATCACCCGTGCCCGCAAGTCCATCGCTACCTTCCGCCTGCGCGCTGGTATGCCGATCGGCTGCAAGGTTACCCTGCGTGGCGACCGTATGTGGGAGTTCTTCGATCGTCTGACCTCCGTCGCGATCCCCCGTATCCGCGACTTCCGCGGCATCTCCGCCAAGAGCTTCGACGGCCGTGGTAACTTCTCCATGGGCGTCACCGAGCAGCTCATCTTCCCCGAGATCGACTTCGACTCCGTCGATCACCAGCGTGGTATGGACATCACTTTCGTGACCACCGCCAACACCGATGAGGAGGCCAAGGCCCTTCTGGACGCCTTCGGTTTCCCGTTCAAGAAATAGGTTCACCTGCCCTATAAGCGCCGTTCCCACAAGGGGGCGGCGCTTGGGGCGAACAATACTCTATGTGAGGAGGATATAAGTGGCTAAGACATCGATGATCGTCAAGTGCAATCGCAAGCAGAAGTTCTCTACTCGTGAGTACACGCGCTGCCAGCGCTGCGGCCGTCCGCACTCTGTGTACCGCAAGTTCGGCCTGTGCCGTGTCTGCTTCCGCGAGCTTGCACTCAAGGGCGAGCTTCCCGGCGTTAAGAAGGCCAGCTGGTAAGTCACTACCAGCGTTTCAAGCATCAGTTTGGAACAGGGAAAACGCGCTAAAAAGGCTTTGCCGTTAAGGGCGGCGAAGAACCAAGAGCACGTGTTCATCAAGAACGAAGGAGAATCTGTATGAACCTTACAGACCCGATCGCAGATATGCTTACGCGCATCCGTAACGCTAACTCTGTGAACAAGGCCACGGTCTCCATGCCGAGCAGCAAGAAGCTCGTCGAGATCGCTCGTGTTCTGCACGAGGAGGGCTACATCGAGGGCTACGATGTCGAGGACACCGTTCCCCAGAAGACTCTGCACATCACGCTTAAGTATGGTCCCAAGAAGGCTAAGGTCATCAACGGCATCCGCCGCATTTCCAAGCCGGGCCTGCGTAAGTACACCGGCGTTGCCGACATGCCCCGCGTCCGCGGTGGCCTTGGTACCGCCATTATTTCCACCAGCCATGGCGTCATGACCGACCGCGATGCTCGCAAGCACAACGTCGGCGGCGAGATCATCGCTTACGTCTGGTAATTCGCTCGGTAGGTAGAAGGAAAGGAGATCACCGTGTCTCGTATCGGTAATAAGCCTGTCCAGATTCCCGCCGGAGTCGAAGTGGCAGTCAACGGCAACAACGTTGTCGTCAAGGGCCCCAAGGGCCAGCTCGAGCTCGATGTCTTTGAGAAGCTCGCTATCAACGTCGAGGACAACGTCCTCACCGTTTCCCGTCCCGACGACGAGCGTGAGACCCGTGCCCGCCACGGCCTCACCCGCGCCCTCATCCACAACATGGTTGTTGGCGTTTCCGAGGGCTTCGAGAAGAAGCTCGAGCTCGCTGGCGTCGGTTACCGCGTGCAGCAGAAGGGCAAGAACCTCGAGTTCTCCCTGGGCTTCTCGCACCCCGTGATCGTCGAGGCTCCCGAGGGCATCACCTTCGAGGTTCCCGACAACACCCACGTGAACGTCAAGGGTATCAACAAGCAGCAGGTCGGTCAGATCGCCGCTGAGATCCGCGGCCATCGTCCTCCCGAGCCTTACAAGGGCAAGGGTATCCACTATGTTGGCGAGCACATCCGCCGCAAGCTGGGTAAGGCCGCCAAGTAGTCGTAACCGACTCACTCGCATAAGACCAGCACCCCGTTAGGTGCTGGCAAGATCAACCTTTTTAGGAGTTTACGTATGAACAAGCATAAGGCGAAGCTGGAAGGCCTCAAGCGTCGTCAGCGTCGTGTTCGCGGCAAGGTCTCGGGTACCGCCGAGCGTCCGCGTCTTCGCGTGACCCGTACTAACGCCAACATCTATGCCCAGATCATCGACGACAGCAAGGGCTCCAGCCTGACGCTCGTCTCTGCCTCGACCCTCGAGGCCGAGTTCAAGGGCACCCACACCTCGAACAAGGAGGCTGCGGAGAAGGTCGGTCAGCTCGTTGGCAAGCGTGCCATCGAGGCCGGCATCACCAAGGTCGCTTTCGATCGTGGTGGCCGTATCTACCATGGCCGCGTCAAGGCCCTCGCCGACGGTGCTCGTGCCGCCGGTCTCGAGTTCTAGGAGGTATGTAGCACATGGCTCGTAATCAGAAGCAGCAGCGCGAGGCCTCCGAGTTCGAGGAGCGCGTCGTTTACATCAACCGCGTGTCGAAGACCGTCAAGGGTGGTCGTCGCATGAGCCTCGTCGCTCTCGTCGTCGTTGGCGACGGCAAGGGTAACGTCGGCGTTGGCATGGGCAAGTCCGCTGAGGTGCCCCTGGCCATCTCCAAGGCGTCTCTCGATGCCAAGAAGAACATGTTCCACGTGCCGGTGACCGAGCAGGGCACCATCCCGCACGAGGTTCTCGGCCACTTTGGTGCCGGCCGCATCATCATCAAGCCCGCTGTCGAGGGTACCGGCGTTATCGCCGGCGGCGCCGTGCGTCCCCTCTTTGAGCTTGCTGGCATCAAGAACGTCCTGTCCAAGTCCCTCGGTACCGACAACGGCCTCAACATCATCAAGGCTGCCGTCGAGGGCCTCAAGGAGCTCTCCAGCCCTGAGGACGTCGCGGCTCGCCGTGGCCTGACGGTCTCCGAGATGTTCGTCGGTAAGGAGAACTAAGCATGGCTGACACCATCAAGATCAAGCAGGTCCGCAGCACCAACGGTTGCAAGCAGGACCAGGTCCGTACTGTCCGTGCCCTCGGTCTCCACAGGATCCGCGAGGTTCGCGAGATTGCTGACAACGAGTCCGTCCGCGGCATGATCTTCAAGGTCAAGCACCTTGTCGAGATTGTAGAGGAGTAGCAAATGCAGCTTCACGATCTTACTCCCGCGCCCGGTTCCACCAAGAACCGCAAGCGCGTCGGCCGTGGCAATTCTTCGGGTCACGGCACCACTTCTGGCCGCGGTCAGAAGGGCCAGGGTTCCCGCTCTGGCGGCACCAAGGGTGCCGGCTTCGAGGGTGGCCAGACTCCGCTGGCTATGCGCCTGCCCAAGCTTCCGGGCTTCCGCAACCCCCGTCGTATCGAGTACACCGCTGTTAACGTTGAGCGTCTCGAGCGTAAGTTCGAGGATGGCGCTGTGATCGACGGTGCCGCTCTTAAGGCCGCTCGCATCACCAAGAGCGAGTTCGAGCCCGTCAAGGTGCTCGGCAATGGTGAGCTCACCAAGAAGTTCACGGTCAAGGTCGACAAGGTCAGCGCTTCTGCGCAGGCCAAGATCGAGGCCGCCGGCGGAAAGGTCGAGCTGCCGTGCTAAATGGTCTTAAGAATGCTTTCCGCATCAAAGAATTGCGCGAAAAGATTCTTTTTACCATAGCTATGCTCGTCGTGTACCGCATTGGTGCGCACGTTCCTGTGCCCGGCATTCCCTTCCAGGGGATGCTGGGCCTTTTCTCGACCGATAACAATTCGGTCGCCGCAGGTGCTATGGCCCTCCTGAATCTTTTCTCTGGCGGCGCGTTGAGCTATGTGTCGGTGTTTTCGCTGGGCATCATGCCTTACATCACCAGCTCGATCATCCTCCAGATGCTCCAGGCCGTTGTGCCTTCCCTGCATGAGCTTGCCCGCGAGGGCGAGGTCGGTCAGACCAAGATTACGCAGTATTCGCGTTACCTCACCCTGGCTCTGGCAATCCTCAACTCCGTGGGTTACCTCTTCCTCTTTAAGAGCTTCGGCATCAGCTTCAATGGCGCCGGCGCTCCCGAGATCATCTTCGACCTCATGATTGTCGGCACGCTCACCGCGGGCGCCATGCTGATCATGTGGATTGGTGAGCTCATCACCCAGCGCGGTATCGGCAATGGCATGTCGCTGATCATCTTTGCGAACATCATGGCCGGCCTGCCGCAGGCTATCTTCTCCAGCACCGAGGGCAATGCCGGTGGCATCATCACCATGGCGATCATCTGCGCCATCATCCTGCTGGTTATTCCGCTGATTGTTTTCCTTGAGCGCGGCCAGCGTCGCATCCCGGTCTCCTACGCCAAACGCGTCGTTGGCCGTCGCATGATGGGTGGCCAGACCACCTACCTGCCCATCAAGGTCAACACCGCGGGTGTCGTGCCGATCATCTTCGCTTCGGCGCTGCTGTACTTCCCGGCCCAGATTGCCGTGTTCTTCCCCGGCATCGGCTGGATCCAGGCAGTTGCCTCTGCGCTTTCGACCGGTTGGCTCAACTGGGTGCTTAACGTTGTCCTCATCGTGTTCTTCGCGTACTTCTACACCTCCATGGTGTTCAATCCCGATGACACGGCCGACAACCTTAAGAAGCAGGGCGGCTTTATTCCGGGCGTCCGTCCGGGTAGGGCTACCGCGGCCTACATCAAGAACGCGCTCAACAAGATTACGCTTCCCAGCGCTGTCTTTTTGGCGCTCATCGCCATCGTGCCATCGATCATCTTCTCCTTCACGGGTAACCATCTGATCCAGGCATTTGGTGGCACGTCCATCCTCATCATGGTCGGCGTCGTGCTCGACACGGTCGATAAGCTCGAAGGCCAGATCAAGATGTATGATTACGATGGATTCTTTAAATAGGCTAGAGGAGGATTGCTCATGAACCTCGTATTGCTCGGAGCTCCGGGTGCCGGTAAGGGCACCGTCGCACAGGAGCTCGTCGCCGAGTTTGGCGTCGCTCACATTTCCACGGGCGACCTGCTGCGTGCTGCCGTCAAGGGTGGCACCGAGCTTGGTATTCAGGCTAAGAAGTACATGGACGCTGGCGAGCTCGTTCCCGACCAGCTCGTGATCGACCTTGTCAAGGAGCGCCTTGCCGCCGATGACGCCCAGCAGGGCTTCATCCTCGATGGCTTCCCGCGCAACACCGCCCAGGCTGTGACGCTCGATTCCGAGCTCTCCGCCATGGGTCGCGAGATCGATTGCGCCCTTCTGGTCGATGTGGCCCCTGAGGTCATTATCGATCGTCTGTCTTCGCGTCGCACCTGCCGCGCCTGCGGTTACACCGGCACTGCTGCCGATGCCACCTGTCCCAAGTGCGCAGGCGAGATGTATCAGCGCGACGACGACAAGCCCGAGACCATCAAGAACCGTCTCGACGTCTACGAGAAGTCCACGAGCCCGCTCGTCGACTACTATCGTGGCCAGGGTCTGCTCAAGTCGGTCAACGGTGACCAGGCTCGCGAGACCGTGTACGGGGATGTCAAAGAGGCTCTCGGTCTATGATCAAGATTAAGTCTGCAACGCAAATCGAGCAGATGAAGAAGGCAGGAGCGCTATCTAAGATGGCGCTCCGCCACGTTGGAGCCATGGTTCGCCCCGGCGTGTCGACCTTCGAGCTCGATCAGCTTGCCGAGCAGATTATCCGCATGCATGGCGGCACCCCGGCCTTTAAGGGTTACGGCGGCTTCCCGGGGACCATTTGCGCATCGATCAACGATGCCGTGGTTCACGGTATTCCCAACCCCGACATGATCCTGCGCGATGGCGATATCATCTCCATCGATACGGGAGCCGTTGTCGACGGTTGGGTCGGCGATAACGCATGGACGTTTTTCGTCGGCACCCCCACGCCCGAAGCCAAGGCTTTGTGCGAGGTCACGCGCGATTGCCTTAAGGCTGCCATCGAGCAGGCTGTTCCCGGTAACCATATCGGGGACGTCGGTTATGCCGTTCAGTCCCTCGCCGAGTCTCACGGTTACGGCGTGCTTCGCGACTATGTGGGTCATGGCATTGGCCGCGTGATGCACGAGGACCCCAACGTTCCTAACTATGGAAAGAAGGGGAGGGGCGTTCGCCTCCAGGCCGGCATGGTCATTGCCATCGAGCCGATGGTTACGATGGGTTCCAACCATGTGAGCACGGGCTCCGACGGTTGGATTGTTACGACCAACGACCACCTGCCCGCCGCGCACTACGAGAACACCGTCGCCATTACCAATGACGGTCCGGTGATTCTCACCACCGACGCGCAAGGTGCTTGGTGTTCGCTCCAAGGCGGAGAAATGTAAAAGTCGCCGCCTCCTGATGCCCAACCTCGCCTTTCAATTTCGAAGGCATGACCCCAAGGTCTATGCCTTCTCATTTCAAGGCGATCTTGGGCATCAGGGAACGGCTTTGTTTTACATTTCAAATGTAACAAGTTCCACTTAGTTGTGGAGCCATTACGAAGTTATTACGATGCGTGCATACGTGTTGTAGAATACTCAATCGCTGTCGTTTTCTAGAGAAAGATGATTGCTTGTGAAGAAGGAAGACGCAATTGAGCTCGAGGGTACGGTAAAGGAACCGTTGCCCAACGCCATGTTTAAGGTCGAGCTCGAGAACGGTCATTCGGTTCTGTGCAACATTTCTGGCAAGATCCGAATGAATTACATCCGTATTCTCCCCGGTGACAGGGTTGTCGTGGAGCTTTCCCCGTACGACCTGACCCGCGGCCGCATCACCTATCGCTACAAATAGCGGCACGCATACACGCACTCCATTTCCGACTGCAGGCTTAGCTCAACCTACGGTCGGATTGTGTGTGAAGACCAGCCATAGTTTTAAACGCCTGCGGCTGGGCGAGTAGATAGTAGGGAAGTAGTTTGAGCGCTACCGAAAGGAAGAACGATGAAGGTACGTCCTTCGGTCAAGAAGATGTGCGATAAGTGCAAAATCATTAGGCGCCATGGCAAGGTCCTCGTCATTTGCGAGAACCCCCGTCATAAGCAGCGTCAGGGTTAAGAGAGGAGACTACGTTGGCCCGTATTAATGGTGTCGACCTCCCGCGTGAGAAGCGCGTTGAGATCGGTCTGACCTACATTTACGGCATCGGCCGCACCACTGCGACGAAGATTTGCGTCGAGTGCAACGTTAACGTGGATACGCGCGTTAAGGACCTCACCGAGGATGAGGTTAACGCCATCCGCGATTATATCGATAAGAATCAGATCATGGTTGAGGGCGACCTCCGCCGTGAGCGCAACCAGAACGTCAAGCGCCTTATGGACATCGGCTGCAACCGCGGCCTTCGTCACCGCAAGGGCCTCCCGGTCCGCGGCCAGCGCACCCACACTAACGCTCGTACCCGCAAGGGCCCGAAGCGTCAGATCGGTGCTAAGAAGAAGAAATAAGGAGCGCTAGATAGATGGCTACTGCTAAGAAGAACGTTCGCGCTGCCCGTCTGAAGCGCGCGGACCGTAAGAACATTTCCGTGGGCCAGGCTCACATTCGTTCTACGTTCAACAACACGATCGTTTCGATCACCGATCCCCAGGGCAACGTCATTTCCTGGAAGTCGGCTGGCCAGGTGGGCTTCAAGGGCTCCCGTAAGTCCACGCCGTTCGCTGCCCAGATGGCTGCCGAGGCTGCTGCCAAGCAGGCCATGGAGCACGGTATGAAGAAGGTTTCCGTCTTCGTCAAGGGCCCCGGCTCCGGTCGTGAGACCGCCATCCGCTCCCTCCAGGCTGCTGGCCTCGAGGTCTCGAGCATCCAGGACAAGACCCCCATTCCGCACAACGGCTGCCGCCCCAAGAAGCGTCGCCGCGTGTAACTGAAAGGATCGTATCAATATGGCAATCGACAGGACTCCTGTTCTTAAGCGCTGCCGTCAGCTCGGGATCGATCCCGCTGAGCTCGGTTACAGCAGCAAGAAGGAATCTATCCGTCAGCCCAAGCGCCGTCGCAAGGAATCTGAGTACGGCATGCAGCTGCGTGAGAAGCAGAAGGTCAAGTTTATCTATGGCGTTCTGGAGAAGCAGTTCCACGGCTACTTCAACAAGGCCCGTAAGATGAACGGCGTCACCGGTGAGAACCTCATGATCATTCTTGAGTCTCGCCTCGACAACGTCGTCTTCCGTCTTGGCTTCGCCCGCACCCGCAAAGAGGCTCGTCAGTCCGTCCGTCACGGTCACTTCACCGTGAACGGCAAGCGCGTGGACATCCCGTCCTACCGCGTCAAGGCCGGCGACGTCGTCGCTGTCGGCGAGAAGTTCCGTGACCTCCTCCCCATCAAGGAGGCCCTGATTTCCTCCGAGCGCTTTGAGGTTCCTGGCTGGCTCGAGGTCGATATCGAGAAGCTGTCTGGTAACGTGCTCGCTCTGCCGACGCGTGAGCAGATCAGCGGTGATATCAACGAGCAGCTCATCGTCGAGCTCTACTCTAAGTAGTCCATCCGGGCTGCTGAGGCTGGAGGTAATACATGTCAGAATTCATTAGGCCTCAGGTTCAGGTCGAAGAGATCAACGAGACGTCTGCTCGTGTCTCCGTCGAGCCGCTCGAGCGTGGTTACGGCGATACGCTGGGTAACTCCCTTCGTCGCGTTCTTCTGTCCTCGCTCGAGGGTGCCGCTGTCGAGGCTATTCAGATCGATGGTGCGCAGCACGAGTTCATGACCATCCCTAACATGGTCGAGGATGTCACCGACATCGTCCTGAATGTCAAGGGTCTTGTCTTCAGGGCTCTCGGCACGACCGACGAGGCGACCGCCACCATCTCGGTTGACGGCCCCTGCGAGGTCACCGGTGCGGACTTCTTTATTCCGTCCGAGTTTGAGCTGGTCAACCCCGAGCAGCACATTGCTACGCTCACCGAGGGTGGCCATCTCACCATGAGCATGCGCATCGGCTATGGCCGCGGCTATGTTTCTGGCGAGGCCAACAAGCGCGATAACGATCCCATCGGTGTGATCCATGTCGACTCGCTGTACTCGCCGGTTTCCCGTTGCGCCAAGCTCGTTGAGGCTTGTCGTGTCGGTCAGCACACCGACTACGACCGCCTTGTCCTCGAGATCGAGACCAACGGCTCCATCGCCCCGCGCGACGCCGTGGTCCAGGCTGCCAATATCATCAACCAGCATATGGCCGCCTTTATGAACCTTGCCGAGACCCCCGAGGTCGAGGAGGAGGCTTCGATCTTCGCTCCCGAGGTCACCAACGACAACGCCGAGCTGGACAAGCAGATCGAGGATCTGGACCTTTCCGTCCGTTCCTACAACTGCCTTAAGCGCGCCAGCATTCACTCGGTCCGTCAGCTCGTTGAGTTCTCGGAGAACGATCTGCTCAACATCCGTAACTTCGGTGTTAAGTCGATCGAGGAAGTGAAGGACAAGCTTGAGTCCATGGGCCTGAGCCTGAAGGCTTAATGCTTCGCATATTTGAGGAGAAACTAGACCATGCGTCACAACGTTAAGAAGGGCCTGAAGCTCGGCACCGATGCGAGCCACACCAAGGCCATGAAGAAGAGCCTGGCCAAGGCCCTCTTCGAGAACGACCGCATCAAGACCACCGAGACCCGCGCTAAGGCGCTGCGTTCGGTCGTCGACCCGATCATCACTTGGGCCAAGAAGGGCGACCTGCACTCTCGCCGTCTGGCTATCGCCAAGCTCGGTGATAAGCAGCTCGTTGCCGAGATTTTCGACAAGGCTGCTCAGGGCATGTGGCAGGACCGCAACGGCGGTTACACCCGCATCATGAAGCTCGGTAACCGTAAGGGCGACAACGCTCCCATCGTTATCATGGAGCTCGTCACCGAGCCTTGCACGCCTAAGGCCAAGAAGGCTGCTCCGGCCCCTAAGAAGGCCGCTGCTCCCAAGAAGGTCGAGGCTGTCGAGGAGGCTCCTGCTGAGGAGACCGCTGAGTAGACATTCCGTCTGCATAGGCTATATTCGAGGGGTACGTTCGCGTACCCCTCTTTTTTTGTCGCAATACCGTTGCTAGTTTGTTGGGAGCGCCCATGACTGCGCCGTCTGATTTCAATTCGACCTCCGAGCTCGACGCCACCCTTGTATTTCGCGTGGCCTACGATGGCTCCTCCTATAGCGGATTTGCCGAGCAGCCGGGACAGACGACGGTTGCGGGTGAGCTGCGTCGAGCCATCGAGACGCTGCTTCGCCGTCCGATCGATCTGACGTGCGCAGGTCGTACCGATGCCGGCGTGCATGCCGTGGCACAGTATATCAGCGTGCCCGTAACGGACGCTGAGCTCGCCCTTACGCGCCGTAGGTGGCTGCGGGCTATGGATGCCCTGCTGCCTAAAGATATCGCCATAAACGAGGTCTACAGGGCCCGTAAGGGCTTTTCTGCACGCTTTGACGCGCGTTCCCGTACGTATACGTACCGTATTGCCGATCGCGATGCGCGCCCCGTGCTGTCCCGTGGTGCCGTGTGGTGGCATCGCTATCCCTTGGACGTCGAGGCCATGTCTGCGGCCTGTCCCGCGCTTTTGGGTGAGCAGGACTTTAAGAGCTTTTGCAAGGTCGCCTCTGCCGTGGGCAAACCTACGCATCGCTGCGTGATGCGTGCCGAGTTTGGCCATGAGGTTGCGTTTGGCGAGGACATCCTGACGTTTACCATCGAGGGCAATGCGTTTCTGCATTCGATGGTCCGCACGATCGTGGGCACGCTTGTCGAGATTGGCATGCATCGCCGTAAACCCGAGTGGATGCGCGAGGTCATCGATGCTTGCGACCGTACCGCTGCGGGCCCCACGGCTCCTGCCTGCGGCCTTACGTTTATGGGCGTGGATTACGATCCCGTCGAGCTTGTCGTGCTCGACTAGGGGGGCTCGACGCGTCGTGCGTCGACACCCGTCATCTGTGGGCTGCGCGTGTGCAACATCTGTTCTTGGCGTGCAATACAACCGGTGTCTCATTGCTTTTATTGCCGGGGTGTACCATGAACCACGATTTGATTCATTGCTGTCGAGAGGACGGATAACTTGGTTCGACGTGGCTCGCATCCGCGACTTTCGGTGATCCTTGTGGTAGAAGGTTCGCCCAGCTATGCGATGCGTGCGCTCGAGAGTATCCAGAACCAAGACCTCTACGAATTGCAGATTGTCGTTGTCTGCCGCGATGCTGCGCCCGGTGTGCGCCATTCGCTTCAGGTTGCTGCCGACAGGGACATCCATATTGATTTGATTGACGTCGAGGACGCGAAGCGCGGCGCTTGTCTTCGTGCCGGTTTTGATGCCTCGCGCGGCTCTCAAATCATCGCCATGAACGCCGATGAGTGGTTTGCTCCGCAGGCCCTTTCCAAGATGGTCGATATCGCGTGCGATACTACGGCAGACATAGTGCTCCCCACGGTGTCGCTCGACCGCTATGATGCACATCGAGAGCGCCATTCGCGCGTCTTGGATGCTGCTCATATTTCCATCGATAGCAAATCCTCGATGGTGACCGGGCTGCCCCAGTTGATTTTAGGCGGCCTTGTCGTTCAGACCTCTGGCGTGATGTACAGCCGCTCGCTGTTTGAGGCATGCCTTTTGTGCGACAAGGTGTTTCGCACAGTTGGGTTTATGGCATGCGCGCTTTCGCAGGCACGATGCGTGTCCGGCTGCGGCGATGCTTGTTTCCACGCGGCGGCACCTAAGCTTACAGATGCCTTTGATCCCACCATGTATGCCAAGGTGTCCGATGACACCCGAGCGCTCGACGAGCTTGCGGACTCACTCTCGGAAGCAGATAGCGGTGGTCGGCTCAAGCTGGCAAGCCAAAAGTTCTACTTTGTCGGACTGGTCGCCTGCATCGAGAATTTGTGTCTGAGCCCGCATGGGGTGTCGTCAATCGAGCGTTCCGCCCGCATGCGTGATATGCTCGAGGCGCCTCGAACCCGTCAGATGGTCGCCGCGCTCAAGGACAACCATCGGGGACTGGGTCTGTTGTTTGGGCCGATCGCCAGCGCTAAGCCCGCGCGCTGCGTGATGTGTACGCATCTGGCAGCTTTTCTTAACCGGACGGGCGCAAAAACCGCCTAAACGGCTCATTACGAAACAAACTTGCATAGAATTGTTTCGAAATGCGTTCTTATACACAAAAGCCTTCAAATAGCGTTAAACTATTCAATCACTGATTGATTGTCTCCGCCATCTTTTGGAGAGAGGGTTTGTATGGCTAAAAAACGCAATGGGCGCCAGGATGCCATTAGAGATATTGTGCGCAATAAGGATGTCCGCACGCAGCGCGTGCTGGTTGATGAGCTCCGTGCTATGGGCTTTGATTGCACGCAGGCGACTGTCTCTCGCGATATTGCCGACATGGGGCTGCGTAAGCTCCCTGAGGGCATCTATGTTCTGGCAGAGGACTTGCACCTGCAGCGTATGGTTTCCGAGCTCGTAACGGGCGTTCTGCGTACTGATAATCTGGTTATGAT